>CAZPLG010000053.1:0-8881 GCA_964587415.1 uncultured Dehalococcoidales bacterium
TACATGCGGAAGTAGTTCTGAATGGTGACGGTGGCGTAGGTGCGGCTTTCCTGCTGCACCTTGACGCTCTCTTTGGCTTCTATCGCCTGGTGTAAGCCGTCGGAGTAGCGCCGACCGTGCATCAGCCGTCCGGTGAACTCGTCGACGATGATGACCTGGCCGTCCTTGACCACGTACTCGTGGTCTCTACGGTATGCCTCCTTGGCGGTGAGGGCGTTTCTGATGTAGCGGTGCAGGTCGGCGTTAGCCGGGTCGTAGAGGTCGGGCGCTTTGAGCAGCCCTTCGCGCTTCAGCATTCGTTCCATACTGGTCATGCCGTTATCGGTCAGGCTGACAGCGCGCGTCTTTTCGTCCACGGTATAGTCCACCTCTTTTTTCAGGGTGGGGACAAGGTGGGCGAATGTCTGGTATTTCTTGCCCGCTTCCGCATCGGGGGCGCTGATGATAAGCGGCGTCCGGGCTTCATCGATGAGCAGGTAGTCCACCTCGTCGACGATGGCATAGTTCAGGGGGCGCTGGACGCAGCGTGCCAGGTCGGAGGCCATGTTATCGCGCAGGTAGTCGAAGCCGAATTCGCTGCTGGCGCCGTAGGTTATATCCGCCTGGTAGGCTTCCTGACGGGAGATGTCGCGGAAGTGCTTCCAACGGCTGTCGCCGGAGTCGTGTTCGGGGTCATAGAGGCGGGTGGGGGTGTGTTCGTCGGGGTTTTGCATGGGGTAGATGCTGGCCACGCTCACCCCCAGCGCGGTATAGACGGGGCCCATCCAGTAGGGGTCGCGCCGTGCCAGGTAGTCATTAACGGTGACCAGGTGAGCGCCTTTGTCCGTCAGTGAGTTTAAGTAGAGGGGGAGGGTCGCCACCAGCGTCTTGCCCTCGCCCGTTTTCATCTCGGCGATTTTGCCCTGGTGGAGGACGATGCCCCCCATGAGCTGGACGTCGAAGTGGCGCTGGCCTATGGTGCGTTGGGCGGCTTCGCGGACGGCGGCGTAGGCTTCGGGCAGGATTTCATCCAGCGAAGTGCCTTCCTGAATCCGAGCCTTGAACTCGTCGGTCTTAGCGCGCAGCCCGTCGTCACTGAGTTTCTTGAAGTCAGGCTCAAGCTGGTTGATGCTATCTACTATGGGTTGCAGGCGCTTCAGCTCTTTCTCGTTGGAGTCGCCCCCGCCCAGCCATTTAAACACTTTCTTGTTCCCCGATTAACCTTTTGGCTTCCTCAGCTCTGTTTTCATTAACCATAACCTTAACCTCTCCCATCCCGTCAACGGTAAATACATGCACGGAAGGCGCCGCATGGGATTTGAGGAGGCAGGGTATGCCGTTGCTCTCCAGCAGGCTCTTGATGATGAGGGCTTCGGCTTCGCCGGAAGCCCGATAGACTTCGACCAGTTTGAACTCTTTAGCCATATTCCCCCTATTGAAACATCGCGCCGATGGACATGCCGGTGTGGATGCGGTGGATGGCTTCACCCAGCAGCGGGGCTATGGGCAGCACCGTGACCTTGTCCAGCTTCTTGTCGCCGTTGACGGGGACGGTGTCGGTGACCACCACCTCTTTGATGGGGGAGGAGGCTATGCGGGATATTGCCGCCCCGGAGAATATGGGGTGGGTGCAGCAGGCGTATATCTCCTTGACGCCGCGTTTTTGCAGCGTCTCGACCACGCTCATCAGGGAGCCGCCGGTGTCAATCTCGTCGTCCACGGTGAGCGCCACCTTGTCCGAAACCTCGCCGATGACGTTCATTGTTTCCGCCTTATCGACGTTGCCGATGCGCCGTTTTTCCATAATGGCCAGGGAGGCGTCCAGCCCGGCGGCCAGGTCGCGCGCCCGCTTGGTGATGCCGATATCGGTGGCTACCACCACCAGGTCTTTGAACCTCTTTTTCTTGAAGTAGTTGATGAAGAGCTTGAGGCCGGTCAGCTCGTCGACGGGGATGTTGAAGAAGCCCTGAATCTGGGCGGCGTGTAAGTCCACCGTCAGCAGGCGGTTAGCCCCGGCTACGGTGAGCAGGTCAGCCACCAGCCGCGCCGTTATCGGCACGCGGGGCTGGTCTTTCTTGTCGGTGCGCCCGTAGCCGTAGTAGGGGACAACGGCGGTGATGCGCCCCGCCGATGCCCTTTTCAGGGCGTCGAGCATGATGAGCAGTTCGACCAGGTTGTTGTTGACCGGCGAGCAGAAGGGCTGGATAACGAAGGTATCTCGCTGGCGGACGTTTTCCAGGATGCGGACGAAGATATTCTCGTTGCTGAAGGTAAAGACCTCGCATTCGCCCGGGGGTATTTTGAGGTATTCCGCCACCGCTTTAGCCAGGGTGGGGTGGGCATTGCCGGTGAATACCTTTAGCTCATCCATCACTCGTTGCCTCCTCTCGAATACGGCTTTAACTCATTATAGCACTATTGTTTGTCGGGCTCACCCCCTTAGTTAACAACCCGCCCCCTTGTTGGCGGAGGTCTTGTTTTCCCACCCGTCCCATCCTATAGAGGTTAGACCTCTATAAATTCCTTATTAGAGGGTTTTCTCTGCCCCTCCCCCTTTTTAATCTTTTCCCGCCCACCGCCCTTTAATGGAAAAGAGGGGGCTTTGCCCCCTCTTAAACTCCCCCGAAATGTATTTAGACTGGTGCCCCTTTAAGCCTTCGGCTCTATGGGGAGTCCAAGAGGGGTTTTATCCCTCTGGAAAGACGTTTGTGGGTGGGCTGGTGTGGGAAAAACAACCCGGGGGTGGGGAGATTCTTCAGTCGTCAATCCCGGGCACGGGGAAGCGCGAGCACATCTCGGCGACTTCCTGCGCCGCCTTTTTCTGGACGGCGGCATCGTCTATATGGCCGATAATCTCAATGACCAGCGCCGCAATCTTCTTCATCTCCTCTTTGCCGAAGCCGCGCGTGGTCACAGCGGGGGTGCCTAAGCGTATGCCACCGGTGATACGGGGTGGGTTGGGGTCGAAGGGGACGGTATTGCGGTTGACCACGATGCCGACCTTGCCCAGAGCTTCCTCGGTCTGCTTGCCGGTGACGCCCGTTTCGGCCAGGTCGACCAGCACCAGGTGGTTATCTGTGCCGCCCGAGACAAGACGCAGGCCGTTCTGTTGCAGCCCCGCGGCCAGAGCCCGGGCGTTATCCAGCACCGCCCGCTGGTAGTCGGTAAAGCCGGGCTGCATCGCCTCCTGGAAGCAGACCGCCTTGGCGGCGATAACCTGCATCAGGGGACCGCCCTGCATCTGGGGGAAGACGCCGTCGTCTATCGCCGGGGAGAAGTCTTTCTGGCAGAGGATGAAGCCGCTGCGGGGCCCGCGCAGCGTCTTATGCGTCGTCGAAGTGACGACCTCGGCGTAGGGGATGGGGGTGGGGTGTAAGCCCACCGCCACCAGGCCGGCGATGTGAGCCATATCCACCATCAGTTTTGCCCCCACCGAGTCTGCAATCCGGCGAAAGCGCTCGAAGTCGATAATCCTGGGGTAGGCGCTGGCTCCGGCCACAATCAGCTTGGGTTTATGCTTTTTAGCCAGCTTTTCTATCTCTTTATAGTCGATGCGTTCCGTTTCCCGGTTGACGCCGTAGTGAATGAAGTTATAAGACTTGCCCGAAAAGCTGACCCTGTCGCCGTGAGTTAGGTGGCCCCCGTGAGCCAGGCTCATGCCCATGACGGTGTCGCCGTACTCCAGCAGGGCGTAGTAGGCCGCCATGTTGGCCTGAGAGCCGCTGTGGGGCTGGACGTTGGCGTGGTCGGCGCGGAACAGTTTCTTGACCCGCTCGATAGCCAGGCTTTCCACGATATCCATATTTTCACAGCCGCCGTAGTAGCGCTGGCCGGGGTAGCCTTCGGAGTATTTATTGGTGAGGAAGGTGCCTTCGGCCTGCATGACCGCCCGGCTGGCGTAGTTTTCGGAGGCGATGAGGTTTATGGTTTCTTTCTGGCGTTTGCCTTCCTGGGCGATGACGCGGCTGATTTCGGGGTCAACTTTGCGTAAAAAATCCATGGCTTCTCCTCTTCTGCTCTGATAAAGTCTACAACTGCGCCTTTCTAGTGTCAACAAAGGGAGGGAATGTTAACGGGTTTTTCAGCCCCACCTCAGGGTCTTTTTCCCACCCAATACCCACCCTACAGAGGTGTAACCTCTATAGACTTCTCGCCCCATCCCGTTCCCCCCTTTAAAAAAGAGCCTGCCCTGAGCCTGACGAAGGGGGGATTAAGGGGGATTCCCTTATGCTTTGAGGAGTTTAAGAGGGGGACTTGCCCCTCTTTACCTTAAAAGGATGGTGGGGTGGCAAAACAGTGCCCGATTTTCATTGACTTGACATATTGCCCGTGTTATCATAATTAAAAGGCTGGTGAGTATGTCGGCTCTGAGCGAGCTAAATGAAGAAATTGCGCTTTGCCAGCAGTGTGAAATAGCAAAATATCGAAACAGGGTGGTGCCTGGAGAAGGGGCGGAGGCTGCCGATATCATGTTCATTGGTGAGGCGCCAGGCTGGCACGAAGACCAGCAGGGGCGACCTTTCGTGGGGCCGGCGGGGAAATTCCTCGACGAACTACTGGCATCTATCGGACTAAAGCGGGCACAGGTTTACATCGCCAACGTGATAAAGTGCCGTCCTCAGGGAAACCGAGACCCATTACCCGTGGAAATCCAGAATTGCCGCGCGTGGCTGGAACGCCAGATTGAGATAATCAACCCCAGGATGATTGTGACCTTAGGGCGTTACTCGATGGCCATGTTCTTCCCCGGCAAGAGCATCAGCAGGATTCACGGCACCGCTCAGAAGCGGGACGATGTGCTCTATTACGCTATGTATCACCCCGCGGCGGCTTTGCATCAGGGGAGCCTGCGCCAGGACATAGAGGCGGATATGCTCAAGATACCGACACTGCTCAACCAATCGGAAACAATTAAGGAGGAAAAACCACCAGAGCAACTAACTATGTTCTAGGTGAAACCAAGTGAGAAAACCAAGAACTGGACCAAAATCAAAACTAAAGATAATCCCCCTGGGGGGGCTATCCGAAATCGGCAAGAACATGATGGCCATCGAATACGAGAACGACATCATGATTATCGATGCCGGACTTATGTTCCCCGGGGAGGACATGCTGGGCATCGACCTGGTAATCCCCGACATCAGCTACCTGGTGGAGAATAAGGAAAAGGTGAGGGGTATCGTTATTACCCACGGCCATGAGGACCATATCGGCGGCTTACCCTATATTCTGCCCCAGCTCAATGTGCCCGTTTATTCCACCAAGCTGCCCCACGGCTTAATCTCGGTCAAGCTGAAGGAGAGAAAGGCGCTGACGGGGGCTAAGCTCAATGCGGTGTCCTATGGCCAGCAGATATCGCTGGGGCGGTTCAGGGTGGAGCTTTTCCCGGTCTGCCACAGCATACCCGACGCGGCCGGGCTGATTATACATACCCCGCTGGGCATAATCGTCCACAGCGGGGACTTTAAGCTGGACTATACGCCGGTGTACGGCAAGCCCACCGACCTTTCCCGTTTGGCGCAACTGGGGGCGCAGGGGGTGTTGCTTCTGCTCTCCGACTCCACCTACTCCGAGCTGCCCGGTTACACCCCTTCGGAGCGGATAGTGGGGGAGACGCTGGACAGGGTGATGGCCGAAGCGCCGGGGAGGGTTATTGTGACCACCTTCTCCTCGCTGGTCTCGCGCATCCAGCAGGTTATCGACGCCGCCGCAAAACATCAGCGCCGCGTCTTCGTCGTCGGGCGCAGCATGACCGATATCGTGAAAATGACGCTGGAGCTGGGTTACCTAAAGGTGCCCGACGGCATACTGGCCAGGATAGATGAACTTAAAGGTTTGCCTCATAATAAAGTCGTCTTCGTCACCACGGGCAGCCAGGGCGAGCCGACCTCGGCTCTGGTGCGCATCGCCAACAGGGACCACCGCCACGTCCATATCATCAAGGGGGACACGGTAGTCCTCTCGGCGACGGCGGTGCCGGGTAACGAAGGCCTGATTAACCGCACGGTGGACGCCCTGTTCAAGCAGGGGGCGCAGGTGCTCTACGATAAGGTGGCCAAGGTGCACGTCCACGGACATGGCAGCCAGGAAGAGCTGAAACTGCTGCTTAACCTGGTCAGACCCAGGTTCTTTATCCCCGTCCATGGCGAGTACCGCCACCTGAGCCTGCACGCCCAGTTAGCCGAGTCGGTGGGCATTCCCAGTGACAAAATCTTCGTGCTCGAAGACGGCGATGTCCTCGAGCTGGGGCCCAACGGGGGCAAGGTGACGGGCAAGGTCAGCTCGGGCAACGTCTATGTGGACGGCCTGAGCGTGGGCGATATCGGCAGCGTGGTCTTGCGCAACCGCCGCATGCTCTCCCGCGACGGCATCGTGGTGGTGATTGTCGCCATCAACCGCCAGACGGGCCAGCTGGTGGGGAGGCCTGATATCGTCTCCCGCGGCTTTGTCGATACCAGGGAGTCTAAAGACATGATGGAAGAGAGCCGCGACCTGGTGGCTAAAGCCTTCGACCACAGCGGCGCCCGTCCCGCCGATTGGGACTTTATCAATACCAAGGTCAGGGACATCTTAAATAGATTCTACTACGACCAGACCAAGCGCCGGCCCATGATTCTGCCGGTTATGGTCAAGGTGTAACTAAATGGCCAAGAAGCGAGCCAGTGCCAACCGCCAGCCCCGCCGTCAACCCAAGCCTAAAGAGAAGGCGGGGGGGAACCGCTTTTTCCGTTTCATCTTTTCGGCGCCGGTGCGCCGACTGATACTGACCGTTATCTTCCTGGGGCTGATTGTATGGCACTGGACGACCATCACTAACTGGGTGGATAGCGTATGGGCCGGCACCACCGACCTCTTCGGCTGGGGGCTGCTCTTCTTCTTTCTCGCCCTCGGCTTTATTATCGGGGTGTTGTGGGGGCGGCGGGTGCTTTCCGTTATCTATCACTGGAACCAGTGGCTGGGCGTCGTCGCCTTTATCTTTACCGTTTGGGGGATACTGGCTTTCTTCGAGCTCGGCGGCAGCTTCGGCGATGGGATTATCGGCACTTCCGGCTTCGCCGGAGTCTTCAGGCTGCTCGGCCTGGCGATTCTGGGCGTTATCCTGGTCGCCCCCGGCTTTTGCTGGCGTCTTATTAAAAGATTTTTGAGCTGGATTGGGGTGCAACTGCGAAAGCGCCCGACCCCGGAGGCGGGCTATCCCGTGCCCAGTCCCCTGGATAGGCCGCCGGAACCCCCGGTGATTATGCCCCAGCCGCCGCTGACCAAGCCGCCCGATGCCGAGGCAACGACCCCGGTGGTGACGCCGGCGATTACGCCCACCCCCGGCCAGCAGGAGCTGAGGCAGGTGGCGCAAGAGGTATGGAAGAAGTACGGCGAATCTCCGGCCCTGATTACCGTCGACGGCTGGAGGTTGCCGCCTATCGATATCCTGGATAACATCCCCGACGTCGAGTTCGGGCAGGCGGATAACATGCAGCGGGCGCAGCTTATCGAAGAGGCTTTAGCCAGCTACGGTGTTGCCGCCAAGGTGGTGCAGATAAACGCGGGGCCGGTGGTGACCCAGTTCGGCGTCGAGCCGGGTTGGGACCGCAAGATGAAAGAGATCAAGGAGCGGGACAAGGACGGCAACATCAAGGCGAGGCAGGAGGAGGTATCCAAGACCAGGGTCAAGGTGGAACGGATTACCTCGCTTTCTAACGACCTGGCTTTAGCCCTGGCCGCCCCCAGCATCCGCATCGAAGCCCCCGTGCCGGGAAAATCACTGGTGGGCATCGAGGTGCCCAATACCATCTACGGGCTGGTGAGCCTGCGCGGGGTGGTGGAGACCAGCGTCTTCCAGAAGACGAAGGCCAAAGCCAAGCTGGCGCTGGCGCTGGGCAAGGGGGCGGGTGGGGAGGCGGTGGCGGGCGACCTTTCCCGGATGCCCCACCTGCTTATCGCGGGGGCGACGGGCAGCGGCAAGACGGTCTGTCTTAATTCTATTATCTCCTGCCTGCTGCTGCACTATACGCCCAACGACCTGCGCTTTATTATGATCGACCCCAAGCGGGTGGAGATGACGCCCTTTAACAGCATACCGCACCTGGCCGCACCGGTTATCGTGGATACCAATAAGGCGCTGGGCACGCTGCGCTGGCTTAATCAAGAGATGGATAAGCGCTACCAGAAGCTCGCCGCCGACGGCGCACGCAACATCGACGGCTATAATAAGAGCCGTGGAGGCGATGAGAAGCTGCCCTACCTGGTGCTGGTTGTCGACGAGCTGGCCGACCTGATGATGGCCGGCTTCGACGAGGTGGAGCATGTCCTCTGCCGTCTGGCCCAGCTGGCGCGCGCCACCGGCATTCACCTTATCGTGGCGACACAGCGTCCTTCGGTGGACGTGGTCACGGGGCTGATTAAGGCTAACTTCCCCACCCGCATCAGCTTTGCCGTTACCTCCCAGGTGGACTCGCGGACCATCCTCGACATGGGTGGTGCCGAGAAGCTGCTGGGGAGGGGGGATATGCTCTATATGCCCACCGAGGCGGCCAAGCCCAAGCGTTTGCAGGGCTGCTTCGTCTCCGACGCGGAAAGGGAGAGGCTGGTCTATTTCTGGGGCAGCCAGCAAAAAGAAGAAGCGCCGTCGCTAAAGATAGAGGAGATTTCCGCCACCGCCCCGGGGGGTGGAACCTATCCGCCCGACCCGCTGCTCGAAGCCGCCCGACAGCTGGCGCAGGAGCACGCGCACATCTCCACCTCTTACTTGCAGAGGCGGTTGCACATCGGCTATCCCCGCGCCGCCCGCATCATGGAGCAGCTCGAAGAAGAGGGGTACAGGCGGGGGGGGGAAGAGCTTTAGCTCCTATTCCTTGCCTATGGTGTAGGCGCAGAGCCATGACCATAAGCCCCCCACCCAGAGCGC
>CAZPLG010000054.1:0-8296 GCA_964587415.1 uncultured Dehalococcoidales bacterium
AAGCTCGCCCCCTCCATCCTCTCCGCCGACTTCGCCCGTTTGGGCGAGCAGGTCGCCGAAGCCACTAAAGCCGGCGCCGACTACATTCACATCGATGTCATGGACGGGCACTTCGTCCCTCCCATCACCATCGGCGCGTCGGTGGTAGCGGCTATTCGTAAGTGGACCGACTTGCCTCTGGACGTCCACCTTATGATTGAAGCCCCCGAAAGGCAGATTAACCAGTTCGCCGAGGCCGGCGCCGATATTATCACCGTGCATATCGAAACCTGCCCCAAGATTAAGCAAATCGTCTCGGTAATCAAAAGTCTGGGGGTAAAGGTGGGGGTGTCGCTCAACCCGGAAACCCCGCTGAGCGCTATCACCGAAATCCTGCCTTCATTGGATTTAGTCTTGGTGATGACGGTCAATCCCGGCTACGGAGGCCAGCCCTTCATCGAAGCGACGCTGGATAAAATAGCCAAGCTGCGCGCCGAGCTGGATGCAAAAGGCCTGGCTGCCGAGCTGGAGGTGGATGGGGGCATCAACGCTCAAGTTACGCCGAAAGTGGTCAAAGCGGGGGCAAGGGTGCTGGTGGCGGGGGCGGCTGTCTTCGCCTCGGGGCGAACGGTTAAGGAGTCTCTGGCTGAGCTTCGGGCTGTGTCTTAGCCAGCTTGTGCTGGGTGCGCAGGCACCGGGTGCAGAGGTTCATCCGTTTCGCCTTGCCGTCTATGGTGATGGTGACAGGGTGAATATTAGGCGTCCACTGCCGGTTGGTGTGGCGCTTGGAGTGGCTTATATTATGGCCGAACATCGGCGTCTTACCGCATAAATCGCACTTCAAGGTATTTTCTCCTTTGACTATTGCCCGAATTTAGGGTAGAATTTCGCTCGTAAATAGTAATACAATATAGTAACATAGCCAGGCGATTCTGGCAAGGACGATAGAATATGACGCCAACCAAGTCTATCGATGGTCAGGACCTGCGGGAGATGTTCGCCGCCGCGGCTAGCTGGCTGGAGAAAAGCTCCGCCGATATCGATGCCCTCAACGTCTTCCCGGTGCCCGACGGCGATACCGGCACCAACATGCTGCTCACCATGCGCTCCACCGTGGAGGAATCCCAGCTGGCTGCCGACCACAGCGTCTCCAGCGTAGCCAAGGCTATGTCTAAAGGGGCGCTGGTGGGGGCGCGGGGCAACAGCGGCGTCATCCTGTCCCAGATTTTCAGCGGCTTATCCCAGGCCGTGGACGGCAAGGACGCTATTACCGGCAAGGAGCTGGCGGACGCTTTAGCCAAGGCGTCGACGGTGGCTTACGCCGGACTTAGCAACCCCGTGGAAGGCACCATCCTTACCGTAATCCGGGAGGCGTCGGAGGCCGCCCAGGCGCATGCCGCCACCGTCAGCGATGACATCGTCTCAATCGTCGAAGCCACGGTCAACGCCGCCAAAGAATCGGTGGCTAAGACCCCCACCCTCCTCCCCGTACTGATGGAAGCGGGCGTGGTGGATGCGGGTGGGCAGGGGCTCTATACCATCCTGGAGGGCGTCCTCCACTACCTCAAGGGCGAAATGGAACAGCTAAAGCTGCGTCGTCCCTGGATGGTAGCCAGCAGCATACCCCTCACCGCTAAAGCCCCCCAGATGGTGGGCGCGGAAGAAGTCCCCTACGGCTATTGCACCAACTTTGTCATCAAGGGCGAGGGGCTCAACCCCGACAAGCTCCGCAAGCGGCTGGAAAAGCGCGGCCAATCGGTCATCGTCGTCGGCGATGACTCCGCAGTCAGAGTTCACATTCATACCCTCGACCCCGGCGACGTTGTGAGCTATGTCGTTCCCCTGGGCACTTTGCACCAGATAAATATACGCAATATGGACGAGCAATACCGCGATTTCATCGAGATGCAAAAAGAGAGAATGCCCGCCGTCGAGGTGGCCATTGTGGCGGTGGTAGTCGGCGAGGGCCTGGCTAACGTTTTCACCAGCCTGGGGGCAACCTTTATCGTCCCTGGCGGCCAGACCATGAACCCCAGCACCAAGGACCTGCTCCAGGCTGTCGAGGCGGTGGTTTCGGAAAAGGTCATTATCTTACCCAATAATAAAAACATCGTGCTCACCGCCAACCAGGTGCAGTCCCTGACCAAGAAAACCATCGAGGTCGTCCCCACCACCACCATACCCCAGGGCGTGGCGGCGCTGCTGGCTTTCGACTACGAGGCCGATATGGAAACCAACGCCCAGAACATGAACAAGGCGAAAGCGGCGGTAAAGTCCGTCGAGGTC
The DNA here is from genome assembly GCA_964587415.1 of uncultured Dehalococcoidales bacterium. Lineage (GTDB taxonomy): Bacteria > Chloroflexota > Dehalococcoidia > Dehalococcoidales > BS750m-G39 > E44-bin88. The sequence continues at coordinate 2,266 of CAZPLG010000054.1, forward strand.
ACGCGGGCGGTGCGCTCAACAAGTTTAGGCGGGCTGGACATTAAGAAGAAACAGGCCATCGGCTTTCTCAACGGCGACCTGGTGGCTGTGGGCGATAAGCCCGACGCCGTTGTCCAGGACGTGCTGGCGCGGTTGAATCTGGACGAGGTTGAGGTAATTACCATCTATTACGGGGACGACACCACCTCGGCTGAGGCGGAAGAGGTCGGCGACGCCCTCGATAAGCAGCACTCCCAGCTTCAGGTCGAGGTAGTTCAAGGCGGTCAGCCTTACTATAACTATATTGTCTCCGTGGAATAGAGGGGAGGGTTAAATGACGGTAAAGATTGTCACCGATAGCCTGGGTGACATACCCTCCGATGTGGCCCAGGAGTTGGGCATAACCATCATCCCGCTCACTGTCCACTTTGGGGAGGAGGTCTATCGGGACGGCGTCGACCTGACCACCGAGCAGTTCTACCAGAAACTGCTCAAGAGCAAGGCTTTGCCCACCACCCAGATAGCCAGCCTGGGCGTTTTCGTCCAGACCTACGATAAACTGGCTGAAGAAAGCGATGAAATCCTGGTTATCGCCAATTCCCAGAAGATGAGCGCCAGCCACGAAGCTATGGTAGAGGCCGTCGGCAAGATGAAGCGCCCCTGCCGCGTGGAGGTAATCGACTCCCAGTGGACGGTTATGGCGCAGGGCTTAATCGTTATTGCCGCCGCCAAGGCGGCTAAAAAGGGAGCCGGCATTGACGAGCTTGCGGCTCTCACCGAGAAGAATATCTCCCGCGCCGATGTCCGCATGGCTTTCGAAACCCTCAATTACCTGGAAGAAGGCGGCCGCATCGGCAAGGCACGCGCCTTTTTGGGCTCTAGACTTAAGGTAACCCCCATACTGGGCATAAGGGAGGGCGAAACCTTCCCCTTCTCCCGGGAACACTCCCGGGCCAGGGCTATAGACCACTTATATTACTTTGCCACCAGCTTCAGCCACATCGACGAGATGGCGGTGGAACACGCCACCACCCCCAAAGAAGCCGACGCCCTGGCTAAACGACTCAAGTCGCAATTCCCCAAGACGCATATCTACCGGACCATGGTGAGCCCGGTAATCGGGGCGCATGTCGGCCCCCGGGTGCTGGGGGTAGCCGTGCTCGGTGACAGGGGGTAAAGATTACGGTCAGGATTATTACCGACAGCACCTCCGACCTGCCCGTCGAGGTGGCTAAAGAGTTGGGCATTACCGTTGTTCCCCTCTACGTTCACTTCGGCGATGATGCCTACCATGACGGCATCGACCTCACCACCGACCAGTTCTACCCCAAAATGGTAGCCAGCAAGGTCATGCCCACCACCTCGACGCCGGCGCCGGCCGATTTTGTCCAGGAATACGACAGGCTGGCTAAAGAAAGCGACGAAATCCTGGTCTTAACCATCTCCCGTAAGCTCAGCGCCACCTACGACTCGGCTAAGAAGGCGCTGGACGAAAGGAAAAGCCAGTGTCCCATCGAGCTTCTCGACTCGCGCCTGGCGCTCATGGGACTGGGCTTGGTCGCCATCGTCGCCGCTAAGGCGGCGAATCAGGGCGCTAACCTCAAAGAGGTGCTGGCGCTAACCAAAGAGAACATTCCCCGCCTGGATATGCGTATCGCCTTCGATACTCTGGAATACCTGAGGCGGGGCGGGCGCATCGGCAAGGCGCAGGCTTTCTTCGGCTCGATGCTCAGGGTCAACCCTATCCTCACCATAAAAGACGGCGAGGTCTATCCCGCCGCCAGGGAACGCTCCCGGACCAAGGCGATAGACTATCTCTGCGACTTTGCCGCCGGCTATTCCCACGTCGAAGAGATGGCGGTGGAGGACGCCACCACCCCCGACGAAGCCGATATGCTGGTGGAACGGCTGGGGGCTAACTTTCCTAAGGAGGATATCTACCGCTCCAAGGTAAGCCCGGTAATCGGCGCCCACGTCGGTCCCCGGGTCCTGAGCGTGATGGTACTCGGGGAGGTAATCTAAGTGACCGTCGGCATTATCACCGACAGCGTGTCCGACCTTTCCCCCCAACTGGTGAAGGAGCTGGGCATTTCAGTGGTGCCTTTGAGAGTCCGCTTCGGCGAAGATGTCTACCGCGACGGCATCGACCTCACCCCCGACCAGTTCTACACAAAGCTCAAAACGAGCAAGGTCTTCCCCAACACCTCGGTGCCCTCGCCGGGAGATTTTGTCCAGGCCTACGATAAAATGGCCGAAAAAACCGACGAAATAGTGGTCATCCTGGTTACCTCGCGGCTCAGCGCTACCTACGAAGTAGGACGGCAGAGTATAGAGAAGATGAAGCGCAAGTGCCGCGTCGAGCTGTTCGATTCCCGGACGGCGACCATGGCCGAGGGCTTTATCGTTATGGCGGCGGCTAAGGCGGCGCAAAGCGGCGCCAGCCTCGACGAAGTGATAGAGGTCGCCCGCAAGGCTGCCCCCCGCGTTGACTTTCTGGCCGCCTTCGATACCCTGGCATACCTGAGGCGGGGCGGGCGCATCGGGCGGGCGCAGGCTTTCCTGGGCTCGCTGCTCAGTATAAACCCGCTTATCAACCTCAGAGAAGGCGTGGTCGAGCCCGCCGGCAGGACCCGTTCCCGCTCAAAGGCGATTGACCGCCTCTACGAGTTCGCCGCCGACTACGCCAAAATCGAAGAGATGGCGGTGGAGAACACCGCCTGCCCCGAAGATGCCGAGGCGTTAGTCGAACGGCTGGGTGCTATCTTCCCCAAAGAGCGCATCCACCGCTCCCGGATGACCCCGGTCATCGGCACCCACACCGGCCCCGGGCTCCTGCTGGTGGCGGTGATGGGGGATAAGGACTGAAGCCATGACGGTTAAAATTATCACCGATAGCTCGGCGAGCATTCCGCCTGACGTGGTCGAGGAGCTGGGGCTTACCATAATTCCCTCGATGATTCACTTCGGCGAAGATGTCTACCGCGACGGCGTCGACCTCACCACCGAGCAGTTCTACGAGCGGCTGACCACCGACAAAACTCATCCCACCACCTCGGTGCCCACCCCTCAGTCTTTTGTCGATGCCTACGAAAAGCTGGCCGAAGAAGCCGATGAAGTCGTCGTCATCACCATCTCCCAAAAGCTCAGCGCCGTCGGCGATGTCGCCCGGCAGGCTATGGGCCTGGCGAAAAAGAGACCCCGCGTAGAGATAATTGACTCCACCTGGGCGCTTATGTCCGAGGGGCTGATAGTCGTCACGGCGGCAAGGGCGGCTAAAGACGGCGCCAGCCTCGATGAGGTAATGGCTCTGGTGCGCCGCAACATCTCCCGCACCGACCTGCGCATGGCTTTCGACACCCTGAAATACCTGGAGCGGGGCGGGCGCATCGGCAAGGCCCAGGCTCTGCTGGGCTCGATGCTCAAGATAAACCCCATTCTCTGCCTCAAGGACGGGGAGATTTACCCCGCGGGCCGGGAGCACTCTCGCTCCAAGGCGGTAGAGAACCTCTATAACTTTGCTAATAGCTTCTCCCATGTCGAAGAAATGGCCATAGGGGACGGCACTACGCCGGAAGAAGCCGACAGGCTGGCGGAGCGGCTCAACGACAAGTTTCCCGCCGAGCGCATCTTCCGCTTCAAGGTCACGGCGGCAGTCGGGGCGCATGTCGGCCCCCACGTCCTGGCGGTAGCCATCCTGGGCGACAGGTAGCGATTTTTATCGCGGGGAGAGAACTTTGGCGTTGAATATCGAGTCGCTGCGCAAGATTCTGGAGCTGGAACGGGATAAGGGTTACACCGATTCGGCCGTAATCGGCGGCCTGGACAAATTCTTGCACCGCTGGTCGGGGCAGGCAATAGAGTCCATCACCAACCAAAAACTTCTCGCTCAATTCCGCCGCCTGCGCCTCGACGACTCCAAATACGCCGCGATGACTCCGCCCCACCGCCAGCGCTGGATAGAGGAAATATTCGGCTTTTTAGCCGAGTTTGGCGAAAAGCCCGCCGAAAAAGTCGAAGCCCAGCCCCCCAAAAGCGTTAAGCCCCCCGCCCCCCGCAAACGTCCTGCTCCTGTAAAAGCGCCCAAGATAGTCAGCGGCTCCCTGGATTCAGCCGTCACCAGCCTCAAGGGGGTGAGCACGGCGATGGCGGCTAAGTTCGAGCGCCTGGGGGTAAAGACCATCCGCGACCTGCTCTATTTCTTCCCCCGCCGCCACCTCGACTACAGCCAGCGCCAACACATCGCCGAGCTGGCCGAGGGCGAGGAGCAGACGATTATGGCTAATGTCTGGCAGGCTCAGGAGACAAGGCTGGGCGGTCGGCGCAGCACCGAGGCTATTGTCGGCGACGAGACGGGCAACGTCAGAGTGGTCTGGTTCAACAACCCCTATATTGCCAAAAGCCTGCCCACCAACGCCCAGGTAGTCATCAGCGGCCGGGTGCGCCTCTTCGGCGGGCGGCATGTCTTCGAGTCCCCGGAGTGGGAACTGCTGGAGGACAAAGAGCTGGTTCACACCGGGCGCCTGGTGCCGCTATATTCTTTGACCCAGGGATTGAAGCCCCGCCAGGTCAGAAAATTGATGAAAGCGGTGGTAGATAGCTTTGTGGACAAGGTCGAGGACTTTCTGCCCCCGGAACTGATAAAACGCTGTAATCTACTGGAATTGCCGCAAGCCATCGCTCAGGCGCACTACCCCGAAGACGAGACGGCCAAGAATAACGCCCGCTACCGCCTCGCCTTCGACGAGCTCTTTATCCTGCAACTGGGGGTGCTGGGCAAAAAGCACGAGTGGCAGGAGAGCCAGCCGGGCAACCCCCTCAGCCCCCAGCCCGCCCCGCTCGACGCCTTCCTGAAATCATTGCCCTTTGAGCTGACCGGTGCCCAGCAAAAGGTGCTCAAAGAACTATTAAACGATTTAGAGAAACCGATACCGATGTCCCGCCTTTTACAGGGCGAGGTCGGCAGCGGTAAGACGGTGGTAGCCACGGCGGCTTTGCTGGTTGCCGCCGCCAACGGCTGCCAGAGCGCTTTCATGGCCCCCACCGAGATTCTGGCCGAGCAGCATTTCACCAATGTCGGTCAGCTTTTATCGCGGGCCGGTGAGCAGATAGCCGAGGAAGAAAACCTGAAAACCTTCTCCGGAATCATAGGCCGCCCGCTTACCGTGGCGCTGCTCATCGGCGACCTGAAACAGGCCCGGAAGCAGGAGATACAGCAACAAATCGCCAGCGGCGAAATAGATATTATCATCGGCACCCACGCTTTAATCCAGAAAGAGGTTGGCTTTAAAAATCTTAGTCTGGTCGTGGTTGATGAGCAGCACCGCTTCGGCGTCGAGCAGCGCTCGGCACTAAGGCAAAAAGGCTTTAACCCCCACGTGCTGGTGATGACGGCTACCCCCATCCCCCGCACTTTGGCCCTCACCCTCTACGGCGACCTCGACCTCTCCGTCATCGACGAATTGCCCCCGGGTCGGCAGGCGGTCAAGACCAAGTGGCTCAAACCCGAGCAGCGCGACAGCGCCTACGCCTTCCTGCGCCGCCAGGTGGCCGAAGGCAGGCAGGCGTTCATCATCTGCCCCCTGGTCGAGGAATCGGAGGCAATACAGGCCAAGGCGGCGGTGGCCGAGTACGAGCGCCTCTCCGGCGAGGTCTTCCCCGACCTGAAACTGGACTTGATTCACGGGCGGCTGTCGGCGGCGGAAAAAGACAAGGTCATGCACCGCTTCCGCGCCGGCGAATCACAGGTGCTGGTCTCGACACCGGTGGTCGAGGTGGGTATAGATGTGCCCAACGCCACCGTCATGCTCGTGGAAAGCGCCGACCGCTTCGGGCTTTCCCAGTTGCACCAGTTCCGTGGTCGGGTGGGGCGGGGTATCCACCAGAGCTACTGCATGCTTTTGGCCGAAAACCCCTCGGAAATAGGTAGAGAGCGTTTGGACATAATCGAAAAGGTTCAGGACGGCTTTCAACTGGCAGAAGAAGATTTAAGGCTGCGCGGCCCCGGTGAATTCTTCGGCACCCGCCAGAGCGGCCTGCCCGACCTGCGCATGGC
>CAZPLG010000055.1:0-7700 GCA_964587415.1 uncultured Dehalococcoidales bacterium
TTCGGCGAGGCGGATGACGAAAAGGGCTTTTACCTGGTGGAGATTGAGCCCGACGGTGAAACGGGCAGGAGGCGGGTTAGCTTCGGCTTTCACCCGCTGGAAGGGCGCCGCTTCGTCACCGTCGGCGTTGAGATTAAGCCCGATGATATCGAGCCGACGGCTGCCGTGCTCAAAGCTATCGCCGAGCAACAGGACAAAATCAAGGACGCCATCGTGCGGCTTCAGCTCAGCCTGCCGTCGGAGCTGGAAGGGCAACTCCGGGATAGCGATATCAGGAGCGCTTTGGGCGAGGCTCATTACTTCACTGTCGCCAAGGAAATCAGGCGGGAAACGCGGGTGAGGTTGGGGGAGGGGACAGCCGAAGAAATAACCCCTGCCCAGGCTCTCAAAGTCTACCTTGAGTCGAAGAAAGTGTCAGCGGACAGAGCCAAGGTTTTGCTCGAATACGGGGAGAAGCTGATAGAGGAGGAGGAGAGCGGACAGGTTTAGGGCTGTCGCGTTCGACTGACCAGGTAAACTCGTTGGCGCTCATCGGGCACAGGTAAATTAACCTAAGTCAAATCACACATTACAGGCGACACTTTGCTTGACTTCTATCTCACAGTCGGCTAAACTAAAATTTGGGCATTACCCGATAACACTGACAGTCGGAGCTGAGCACTTTCCCCTAAAAGTCTCAGCTTTATTGTGGTAAAAACAAGGTTTTTATGAAGATTGCTATAAGCGGTAAGGGTGGAGTGGGGAAGACTATGTTAGCCTCTCTCCTTTCCCGAACTTTCGCTGAGGCTAGCTACGGTGTTTTAGCCATCGATGCCGACCCTGATGCCAATCTGGCGGCCACCCTCGGTTTCCCCCATGCCGAGAAGATAACCCCTATATCCGAGATGAGCGAACTCATCGAAGAGCGCACGGGTGTGCCCGCGGGTAAGTCATCGAGTTTTTTCAAGCTAAATCCTAAAGTAGATGATTTGCCCGAGAAATATTCCCGAAAACATAACGGCATAAGATTAATGGTGATGGGGCGGGTAAAGAAGGGGGGCACCGGTTGCTACTGCCCCGAGAATGCCCTGTTGAAGGCGCTGATTACCCATCTGCTCCTGAGAAGAGACGAAGTCGTTATCCTGGATATGGAGGCTGGTATCGAGCACCTGGGCCGAGCCACGGCTAATGCCGTCGATATATTAATCGTGGTCGTTGAACCGGGAAGGCGAAGTATCGAGACCGCCCGCCGAATCGCCACCCTTGCCCAGGAAATCGGCTTGAATAATATCGCTATTGTGGCTAACAAAGTCCGTAGCCAACCCGAGAAAGAATTCATCATCTCCAGCTTGTCCGAGTTTAAATTCCTCGGCTTTATTCCCTACGACCAGGCCCTGGTTGACGCCGACCTGGCCAATCTTCCCATCCTCGATGCCAGCCCTAAGGTGGCTGGCGAAGTCAGGAATATCTATAAAGCCCTGTTGTCCGCCGTTAAGGCACCAGCGAAAACAAAATAGCCCGAAATAATAAATGAGGAGGTTCCCGTGGCCTACGATGCAGTAAAAATGAAGGACTGGCAGATTTCGGAGGCGGCTGAGGAAAACATGCCCACCCCCGACGAGTGGCGGGAAAAGCTAAATCTGCAGAAAGACGAGGTTATTCCCTACGGCCGGCTGTGCCGACTCGACTTTATGAAGATCATCGACCGTCTCAAAGCCAAGAAAGATGGTAAGTACATCGAGGTGACCGCCATCACGCCCACGCCTCTGGGGGAGGGGAAGAGCACCACCTCCTGCGGTCTTATGGAAGGTATGGGCAAGCGGGGACTGAATGTCGGCGGTGCTCTGAGGCAGCCTTCGGGGGGACCCACGATGAACATCAAGGGCACGGCGGCAGGGGGCGGCAACGCCCTGCTTATTCCCATGACCGAGTTTTCCATGGGGCTTACCGGTGACATCAACGACATTATGAACGCCCATAACCTGGCTATGGTGGCACTGACCGCCCGTATGCAGCACGAGCGTAACTACGACGATGAGCAGCTGGCCAGGCTGACCAAGATGAAACGCCTGAACATCGACCCCACGCGGGTGGAGATGGGCTGGATTATGGATTTCTGCGCCCAGAGTTTGCGCAACATCGTCATCGGCCTGGGCGGGCGTATGGACGGCTTTACCATGCAGTCCAAGTTCGGCATCGCCGTAAGCAGCGAGCTGATGGCTATGCTCTCTATCGTGCGGGATTTAGCCGACATGCGGGAGAGAATGGACAATATTACCCTTGCCTTCGATAAGAAGGGCAAGCCCGTTACCACGGGCGACCTGGGGGTAGGCGGCGCTATGACCGCCTGGATGCGCAATACCGTTAATCCCACCCTGCTCTCCACCGTAGAATACCAGCCCTGCATGGTGCATGCCGGGCCTTTCGCTAATATCGCTGTCGGGCAGTCTTCGATTATCGCTGATCGCATCGGACTCAAGATGTTCGATTACCACATTACCGAGAGCGGATTTGCCGCCGATATCGGCTTTGAGAAGTTCTGGAATGTGAAATGCCGCTACAGCGGACTCAAACCCCACGTTTCGGTCTTGACGACCACTATCAGGGCTCTCAAGATGCATGGTGGCGGTCCTAAGGTGGTGGCGGGCATTCCGCTGCCCGAGGAGTACATCAAAGAAAACCTGGGGCTTCTGGAGAAGGGACTGCCCAATATGCTGCACCTCATCGGGGTTATCCGCAAGTCGGGCATCAACCCCGTGGTCTGCATCAACTGCTTCCAAACCGACACCAAGGCCGAGATTGCCCTGGTCAAGAAGGCGGCGGAGGCGGCCGGCGCCCGCTGCGCCGTGTCCACGCACTGGGCCGACGGCGGCGACGGCGCTCTGGAATTAGCCGACGCCGTTAAGGACGCCTGTGAGGAAGAGAGCGAGTTTAAGTTCCTCTATCCGCAGGAAATGAAGCTGCGGGATAGGGTGAATATCATCGCCAAAGAGGTTTACGGCGCCGACGGCGTATCCTGGACTCCCGAAGCGGAAGCTAAAGCCAAGAAATTCGAGTCCGACCCTAAATATGACGAGTACGCCACCATGATGGTGAAGACTCACCTGAGCCTTACCCATGACCCGACGCTGAAGGGCGTGCCCAAGGGCTGGACGCTGCCCATCCGCGACGTGCTGATTTACTCCGGGACCAAGTTCCTCTGTCCCGTCGCGGGCGCTATCACTCTGATGCCGGGGACAAGCTCCAGCCCGGCCTTTAGAAAAGTAGATATCGACGTAAACACGGGTAAGGTCACCGGACTATTCTAGAACGGAGGACAACCCTTTGAGTTTTAATATCGCTGTAGCTGGCAAGGGCGGCAGCGGCAAGACGTCGCTGGCCAGCCTGGTTATCCGCTACCTGGTGAAGAAGGAGGCGGGACCGATTCTGGCTGTCGATGCCGACCCCAACGCCAACCTGGGGGAAAGTTTAGGGCTTGACATAGGACAAACGGTCGGCTCCATTATCGCCTCTTTTAACGACGAGAAGATAAACATTCCCCCCGGCATGACCAAGGAAGCCTACCTGGACGTTAAGTTGAATGAGGCTATAGTCGAGACGAAAGGGCTCGACCTGGTGACGATGGGGAGGGGGGAGGGGCCCGAGTGCTACTGTTACCCCAATACTATCCTGAGAAAGTTGGCCAATACTCTTTCGGGGAACTATCCCTATATGGTCATGGATAACGAGGCGGGGATGGAGCACCTTTCACGGCGGACTACGCAGGATGTCGATGAGCTGCTTCTGGTATCCGACCATACCGTGAAGGGGGTGCGCACCATAGCCCGCATAATCGAGCTGGTTGACGAGCTTAAATTAGTGGTGAAGCGGCAGTCGGTGATTATAAACCAGGTCCCCGACGGGCTCGACCCTATGGTTGTCGAGGAATTGAAAAGACTGGGGATTAAGCCCGCCGCCACTATCCCTCAGGATGAGACGCTGGTTAACTATGATATTCAGATGAAACCTTTGCTTGAACTGCCCGATGACTCAAAGGCGGTGCAGGCAATTAATAACCTGATGACCAAGCTTCTGGACGGAAAGGGGTAAGAAAATGACAGCACAACTTATTAAGGGCGCCGAGGTAGCCAGGGAGATTCGCGAGGAACTGAAGAAGGAGATTGCCGAACTCAAGGCGAAGCACAACGTGGTGCCCGGGCTGGTCACGGTTCTGGTCGGCGCCGACCCGGCTTCGCAGGTCTATGTCGGCGCTAAAGAGAAGACCTCGCAAGAGCTGGGCATATACTCGGAGAGATACGACCTCCCCGAGAAGACTACTCAGCAAGAGCTTTTGAAATTGATTGACAAGCTGAATAAAGACCCTAAGATTAACGGTATCCTGGTGCAGCTGCCTTTGCCCAAGCACCTCAACGAGGGGGAAGTCCTCTACGCCATCGATCCCAAGAAAGACGTTGACGGCTTCCACCCGGTCAATGTGGGCAAGCTGATGATAGGCGAGCCCGACTATATGCCCTGCACACCGGCCGGCATCCAGCAACTGCTCATCCGCTCCGGCACCCAGATCGAGGGCGCCGAGGTGGTGGTGGTGGGCCGGAGCAACATCGTGGGTAAGCCTATTGCCAACATACTGCTGCAAAAGGCACCGGGGGCTAACGCTACGGTGACCGTCTGCCACACCAAGACCCGCGACATCCCCTTCCACACTAAGCGCGCTGACATACTCATCGTGGCCGCGGGCCGTCCCAAGTATATCACCGCCGACATGGTCAAAGAGGGCGTTGTTGTCATTGATGTGGGCGTGAACGAAATCGGCCGGACGCCCGAGGGCAAGAGAATCCTGGCCGGAGATGTCGACTTTGAAACGGTTAAAGAGAAGGCTAAAGCTATCACCCCGGTTCCGGGTGGGGTGGGGCCGATGACCATAACCATGCTCATGATGAACACCGTCAGGGCGGCTAAAGTGGCCGCTGGCTTAACTTAGGAGGTAGTCAGATGGAATATAAGATAGAGAAAACCAAAGCACCGGGTCGGGACGAGGTGGAGTTGCTGGGAGCTACCTTTGAAGAAGGTAAGCCTGAGGGGGAGGATGCCGGGAAGTGGCGGCAGAAGCTAGACAACCGTGAGGAAAGACTTAAATATCTGCGGAGTGGTGAGCGCTACTTCTACAGCGAGGAGTGGTTCGGCAGCGAGAAGCGGAAGAATCCGGCTTGATTTAAGGAGGGATAACGATGGCTTTTGAAGTCCCCAAGACAGCCTATAGCGGCAAGATAAAGGAGATGAAGCTGGGCAGCGGCGATAAGGCGGTAACCGTCGGCGGGGAGAGCTGTTACCCGTTTTATCTCTTTGAGGGAGAGATGCCGCGTTTGCCCAGAATAGCCATGGAGGTCTGGGATATGCCCCCGCAGGACTGGGCGCCCGCCGCCCTGGAGCCTTTCGAGGGGGTGACCGACGACCCGGTTAGCTGGGCCAAGAAGTGCATCGGCGATTACGGGGCGGAGATGATTTGCCTGCAACTGATTAGCACCGACCCCAACGGGCTCGACCGCGGCGCCGATGAAGCCACGGCGGTGGTCAAGAAGGTCGCCGACGCTATCGATGTCCCCTTGATTGTCTGGGGCACGGCTAACCACGATAAAGACACCGAGGTGCTGAGGCAGGTAGCCGAGGTCTGTCAGGACAAAGACCTGATTATCGGGCCTCTGGAAGAAGGCGACTACAAGAAAATCGGTGCCGCTGCCATCGGCTACCACCATACCGTAATTGCCTCGTCACCGATAGACATCAATCTGGCCAAGCAGCTTAATATTCTGCTGGGCAACCTGGGCGTAGCCGACGAGATGATTATCGTCGACCCGACGGTAAGCTGTATCGGTTACGGCATCGAGTACTGCTACTCGGTTATGGAAAGAATGAGGATGGCGGGCTTAACGCAGCAGGACGAAAAGCTACAGTTTCCTCTTATCTGTAATGTATCTAAAGAGGCGTGGAAGACCAAAGAGGTGCATATCCCCACCGCCGAAGACCCCACACTGGGGGACGCTAAAAAGCGGGGAATACTGCTGGAGGCGATGTCGACCATGGTTCTATTGCTGGCGGGGGGAGACGTGATGGTGATGAGGCATCCCGAAGCCATAAAGCTGGTACGCGAGATGATAACCGAATTGACCGCGGCCACTAAATAAATAGTCGTAAGTTAAGGGGGGATTGCAGAATGGCAGAAGAACAAGAGGCCAAGAGCATTGACCAGGGTACTTTAGAGTTGATAGAAAAGGCGGCCAAAGACGGCGTGAACACCGCCTTTGACCGGGCGGAAGCAATGAAGGCCTGCCCCATAGGTTCGGTAGGCAGTTGCTGTAAGCACTGCGGCATGGGACCCTGTCGGGTGCCGTTGCCCAAAGGTAAAGAGGAAACCCCTGAGGAGAAACAGAAGCGGCGGGGCATTTGTGGGGCTACCGCCGAGACTATCGCCGCCCGCAACTTTATCCGCATGGTAGCGGGAGGGGCGGCGGCCCACTCCGACCACGGGCGGGGGGTTGCCGAGCTTTTCCTGGCGGTTGCCAGGGGAAAGGCACCGGGCTACGAGATAAAAGACGAGCAGAAGCTGCTGCAAGTAGCCCTGGACCTGGGCGTTGAAATCGGCGAGCGCACCAATAACGAGATAGCCGTCGATATCGGCGAGATAGCCCTGAAAGAGTTCGGCAAGCAGGAAGGCGAGCTGCTAACCCTGAGAAAAGCGCCCTTAAAGCGCCAGGAGTTGTGGCGGAAACTGGGGGTCGCCCCCAGGGGCATAGACCGGGAGATTGTGGAGATAATGCACCGAACCCATATCGGTGTTGACCAGGACTATAAAAGCCTGCTCAAGCAGGGGGTGAGGGCGGCCATAGGCGATGGGTGGGGTGGCAGCATGCTGGCTACCGAGCTCCAGGATATTCTCTTCGGCACGCCGGCCCCTGTCCTCGGCCAGGCAAATCTGGGTGTGCTGGAAAAGGACGAGGTCAATATCATCATTCACGGCCACGAGCCGCTGCTTTCCGAGATGATTGTCGCCGCCGCCCAGGAGCCGGAGATGATAGAGCTGGCCAAGTCCAAGGGAGCCAAGGGGATAAACCTTTCCGGGATGTGCTGCACCGCCAACGAGATACTGATGCGGCACGGAGTGCCCATTGCCGGTAATTTCCTGCAGCAGGAGCTGGCTATAGTAACCGGGGTGGTAGACGCCATGGTAGTAGATGTACAGTGCATCATGCAGTCCATACAGACCGTCGCTGAGTGCTACCACACCAAGATTATTACCACCTCGTCCAAGGCTAAGATACCGGGGGCTGCTCATATCGAGTTCGACGAGCACGACGCCCTGAAGTCGGCGCGGGAGATAGTGAAAACGGCTATAGATAATTTCCCCAACCGTAAGGCGAGCATCCATATACCCAGCGTCAAGACCGACCAGATTGCCGGTTTCAGCCACGAGACCATCAACTACCTGCTGGGCGGGATGTTCCGGGCTTCCTATCGCCCGCTGAACGATAACATCATCAACGGCAGGATAAGAGGCGTTGCCGGCGTCGTCGGCTGTAATAACGCCCGCACCAAGCATAACGAGGGCCATGTCAACATGGTTAAGGAGCTGATAAAGAACGACGTGCTGGTGATTACCACCGGCTGTAACGCCATCGCCTGCGCTGAGGCCGGGCTGCTGGTACCCGAAGCCGCCAAGAAGTTTG
>CAZPLG010000056.1:0-7436 GCA_964587415.1 uncultured Dehalococcoidales bacterium
CAGCTGGAAGGGAAAGAGGTCAGCCTCAAGGCGCACGCCGGCGCTAAAGAACGGCTTTACGGCTCAATCACCAGCGCCGATATCGCCGCCGAGTTGGAGAGCGCCACCGGGCTGGTCGTCGACAAAAGAAAGATAGAGCTGGATGAGCCTATTCGCCAGCTCGGTAGCTATGAGCTAACCATCAGACTGGGAAAAGACATTACACCCAAAATAATGGTTAGCGTTATTGAAGAAGAGGCACCGCCTCAGAAAGAGGAGAAGCCACCCAAGAAGGAAAAGAAGGTGGCTAAGAAAGCTCCGAAGGCGGAAAAGAAGCCCAAGGCAGAGACAAAGGCTAAGACAGCCAAGACGACTAAGAAGAAGGAAACCAAGACGACGAAAGAAAAGAAGACCGCTAAGAAAGAGACGGCGGTTCCCAAGAAAACTAAGAAGACCACGACGAAAGCCAAGACGACCAAGAAGAAAGAGGAGACGGCTTAAGCAATGAACGGCGAGAAACTGCCGCCGCATGATGTCGATGCCGAGGAAGCGGTAATCGGCTCACTGCTGATAGACGGGTCGGCAATATTCAAGGTTGCCCCCATACTGGCGCCGCTGGAAAATAAATCGCCTTTTTATACCGAGCGAAACGCCTGGATATATGATGCCTGCCTATCGCTCTATGAACGCGATGAAGCCATAAACCAGATAACGGTGGCTCAAGAGCTCGACCGTCAGGGGAAGCTGGAGGCTTGCGGCGGTGCCGCCTATCTGAGTCGGCTGATATCGATATGCCCCACCTCCCTTGATATCGAAGATTACGCTCAAATCGTCTACCGTCTATCGGTAATGCGCCGACTGATTGATGCCGCCGGGCAGATTAATAATATCGGCTATCGGGCCGAGCCTGACATCAACGCCAGCCTTAACCAGGCGGAAGATATCCTCTTCCGGCTGCGCCACGGCCGCAGCCGACGGGACCTCACCCACATCCGCCAGGTGCTGGATACCTATTTCGAGACCACCGGCCTTGAAGCGGAAGGCGCCGCCAAGGAGCAGCTACCCTACGTGCTTTCCGGTTTCGCTGGCCTGGATGAGCTCCTGGGTGGATTCCAGCGCTCGGAACTAATTATTGTCGGCGGCAGGCCGAGCATGGGCAAGACCAGCCTCGCCTTGAGCCTGGCCCGAAACGCCGCCGTAGAGCAGGGGGCTTGTGTGGCTCTGTTCAGCCTGGAGATGGCACGGGAGCCGCTGGTCTGGCGCATACTGGCCAGCGAATCTGAGGTGGACTCGCGGCGCATCCGCCTCGGACTTCATACCGAAGACCAGGAAAAACGGATTATGGATGCTATCGGCCAGCTCTCCGAAGCCAAAATCTATATTGATGATACCCCCCAACTGCGGGTGGTAGAGATGAGAAGCAAAGCCCGCCGTCTGCACTTCGAGCAGGGTATCGATATGATTATCGTTGACTACCTGCAGTTGATGCAGGGAGATAGAAGGTTCGACAACCGGGTTCAGGAGGTCAGCGAAATCTCCCGCGCCCTGAAAGGGTTAGCCCGTGAGCTTAATGTGCCGCTGCTGGCGGTATCGCAGCTCAGCCGCGCCCCGGAGGGACGGGCATCCCACGAACCCCTACTGTCTGACCTGCGTGAAAGCGGTAGCATCGAGCAGGATGCCGATGTCGTTGTCTTTGTCTACCGCGATGAATACTACTACCCCAGCAAAGATGATTGGGAACGAGAACACCCGGGGGAAAGCTACCCGCCACCAGCTGATATCATAGTCGCCAAGAACCGCAATGGCCCTACCGATAGGGTAAAGCTACTTTTCAAACCCAAGATGGCTAAGTTTGACAATATTACCAACGAAGAACTGAGCTTATTATAAAGCCTATATTGGTTAGATTTATTATGGAGCAATTCAAAGGTTTCCCGGCTAAATCGCAGTTTACCGCCGTGCCCAACGCTTTCTTCAGCACGCTGCTGCCGCAGATTAGCGACATCGCCGAGCTGAAAACAACCCTCCATATTTTTCAGACGCTCTACCAGAAGCGCGGCTATCCCCGTTTTACCAGCTACCGGGAGCTTCTGGCTAATAAGAGCCTGATGAACAGCCTTAAGGAAGCCGAAAGCCCGCCCGATGAGGCGCTGCGCAATGCCCTGGAGGCGGCGGCCAAACGGGGGACTATCCTGCACCTGGTTTTAGATAGGGACAGCATGCCCGAGGATATCTACCTGCTCAATACCGAGTCGGACAGACAGACCATGGCTAAGATTCAGAGCGGCGAGCTTAAACTGAGCGGCTTGGAGCTAAAAGAGCCCGCCCTGATTGACGCCGAGGAGCCGCCCGACATTTTCACCCTCTACGAACAGAACATCGGCATGCTCACCCCCATGATTGCCGAAGAGCTGCGTGATGCCCTCAAGGTCTATCCCGAAAACTGGATTAGTGACGCCATCAAAGAAGCGGTCAGTAATAACAAACGAAAATGGAGCTACATCTCAGCCATTCTGGAACGCTGGACAGCCGAAGGTAGGGGAGATGGAACATATCGGGGAGATTTTAAAAAGACAGACCCGGATAAATACATCAAGGGCAAATACGGACACATTGTCCAACGCTGAAGAAGTCGCCGAGGCCTCGCCAGCTTCAGCCTGCCCTATCTGTAAGGGGGCGGGGTTTGTCCACCCACGGCTATCATCAGGCGAGCCGGACTATCGCCGAACCGTGCCCTGTAGCTGTACGCTGCCGGAACGGGAAAAGAAACGCCAGAGCCGTTTGCGGAAATACAGCGGCCTCGACGCCAGGCTGCTGCAAAGCATGACCTTAGACAGTTTTGACCGGGAAGGGCATAATCCGCTGCCGGAGCAACGCGAGAGCTTGAAAGAGGCATTTCGCCTTGCCTTCGAATTCGCCAAATCGCCCGAAAACTGGCTGGTCTTTGTGGGCGTCAACGGCTGTGGTAAGACTCACCTGGCGGCGGCTATCGCCAACTACCAACTCAAAGAGGGCAAACCGGTCAAATTCGTGGTCGTGCCCGACCTGCTCGACCACCTGCGCTCCACCTTCAGCCCGGAGAGCCCGGTGACCTATGACCAGGTCTTCGAAGAGGTCAAGAATGCTCCCCTGCTCATACTGGACGACCTCGGTAAGCAGTCAACCACGTCCTGGGCCGAGGAGAAGCTCTACCAGATTATCAATCACCGCTATAACCACCAGCTGCCCACAGTATTTACCACTAACTGCTCACTGGATGAAATCAGTAGCCCTATCAGCTCAAGGTTCGCCGACCCTAAAATCAGTGTCGTATGGAATATTAACGCTCCCGACTATCGGACTGACGCCACCGAAAGCCGAAAGAAGACCACCCGCAAGAAGAAGCCCGGCTAAACCGCTAATTTGCACTGCTCGCCGTTTTTGGCTACAATGAAGAGGATTTAGCTAGAAAAGTCTTAGACATGATAAATTTCCCCGTCTTGGTGCTCAATCAGAACTACGAGCCGCTAAATGTATGTCGGGTGCGGCGAGCGGTGGTGCTGCTCGACCACGGTAAGGCGGAGATGCTCGAGAACGGCTCCGGCTTTATCCATGCCGCCACCCGTGACTTCCCTGTGCCTTCCGTAATCCGGCTAGGCTATATGATTAAGCGCCCCCGCCCCCAGAGAAAGTTAACCCGCCTTGAGATTTTCCACCGCGACCACTTTACCTGCCAGTACTGCGGCAAGCAGGCCGGCCAGCTTACTTTAGACCACGTTATCCCCCGCTATCGGGGTGGCGAACACCTCTGGGAAAATGTGGTCAGCGCCTGCATACCCTGCAATCGGCGTAAGGCGGGCAGGACGCCTAGCGAAGCAGGCATGAAATTACTATGTTCCCCGGCCCCACCCCGCGGCGACCGCTTCTTCTACATACCCTACCGCTACCGCCAGAGCCAGGGCCAGTGGCAAAAATACCTGCCCCAGTGAGAATTAGTCCTTTTTAGGCGGCTGCTTTTCAACGGTAATATCGCTGAGCGGCAATTCCACCGTTGCCTGGCTCTCCAATTCAACCAGCACCGTTTCCTTGAGTGGATTACCCCCCACCACGTTAGCCACCCCCATAGGCGTAGACACCCTCTGGCCCGGCTTGGGTAACTTATCCCTCATGGCATGGTACTGCTTGGTCTCATAGGCCAGGCAGCAAAGCAAGCGGCCGCAAACGCCCGATATCTTGAGCGGGTTAAGCGGCAGGTTCTGCTCCTTAGCCATCTTGATGGAAACCGGCGAGAACTCGGTTAAGAAACTCATGCAGCACAGGGGACGCCCACACCGCCCGAAGCCACCCACCAGCTTGGCTTCATCTCGGGGGCCCAGCTGGCGCAACTCAACCCTTACCTTGAAACGCCTGTTTAACTCCCGGACCAGCTCGCGGAAATCAACCCTCTCCGTAGCGCTAAAGAAGAAGGTAAGGCGGCTGCCATCGAGATTATATTCCGTGCCGAGCAGCTTCATAGGCAGCCCCAGCTTTTCTATCAATCGGCCGCACTCAGCCAGAGCCTCGGCTTCCCTGGCTTCGAAATCCTTAGTACGCTCAATGTCTTCCGGCTCCGCCTTGCGCACCACCGGCCTTAACGGCTCGTTCACCTCGTTGGCCAAAACCTGCTTGGGCGCAATGACCACCCAACCCAACTCCAGACCGCGAGCCGTCTTGACCACAACATAGTCATCCACATCCATCTCGATGCCCGCCGGGTCAAAGTAATAAACCCTGCCGGCTTTCTTGAAACGTATGCCTGCAATCTCAGCCATAACTTATACAGCGCTCCTTCCCGGAATACTGAGCATCAGCACTTCCAGCACCAGCCGCGGATTAGCATTCTGGCCGAGCTGTTCCCCAGCCGCCTGAATACTATCGATAAAAGCCCTTATCTGGGGCAGGCTATAACCCCGCCCCATCTCAACCAGCTCCGCTTCATGGTCGGCATTGGTGATGGTATCGCCGGAACCGAGCTTGACCAAGAGCAGGTCGCGCCACCAGTCGAGCCATAAATCCAGCACTTCTTGAACGGAACCCCGGTTCTGGCTGAACTGAGCCGCCAGTTGCGCCGCATAATCGAAACGCGGCTCGTTATCGCCCCGGATAACCTCGAGCAGCTTTTCAACCAACTGGTCACGCCGCTGGAGCAGGCTGTCGTCATCCGCCGCCGTTAACGCCCAGCCCAGACGGCCGTGACAGAGCCGGGAGAGAAGCTCGGTCTTTGCCGACTCAAGGCTGCGGCGCTCACCGAGGGCGGTCTCTACCTGGGGAAGGGACAAAGGGCGCAGTTCCAGCCGTTGGCAGCGGGAAATCACGGTAGTGGGCAGAACCGAGTCGTTGGCGGTGAGCAGGATAAAGATTACCCCCTCCGACGGCTCCTCCAGTGTCTTGAGCAGGCAGTTAGCCGCTTCGTTCGACATCAGTTCAGCGCCGTCGATAATAAACACCTTATGCCTGCCCTCGAAGGGCGGCAGGCTGGCGGAATGCTGCATATCCCTGACCTGGTCGATGCTGATTTCCGTCCGCGGCTTATCGTTGGCATTACCGTTAGAGTTCAAGCCGATAACCTGGACATCGGCATGCTTGCCCGAGACTACTTTCCGGCAGGGGTCGCAGTCACCGCAGGGGGGCTCCACCGCTTCGCAGTTTAACGCCTTAGCCAGCTCCAGAGCCAGCGTCATCTTGCCCACATGGGCGGGGCCGACCAGGAGATAGGCATGAGCCACCGTTCCCAGTTCCAGGTTGCGCTGAAGCTGGGTGACCGCCCTATCCTGCCCGACTACCTGCCAAGCTGACATCAGCCCTAAGCCTTTCTGATTTTAGCTATATACCCAACGCTGATTATATCTTGACCCACTATAATATAGTCAGCACCTATCTCACCGAGTACACCCTTAATCTCACCAGCCAAAGCTACGCCGATGAGGACTTTTACTTTCTGCCCTACCCACTCCCGTGGTATAGCCGCCGTAAAACGTTTTTCCATCCCGGTTCCCCCTTACTCTAAAGTCCCTCCTTAAACCAAATCACAGCGGGTCAGGTCTTCAAAAGTCTCGCGGCGCCGAATGAGCCGTGCCTTGCCTTCCTTAACTAAAACGATAGCCGGCTTGAGCGAGGCGTTATAGTTGCTCGCCAGCGGCAAACAATAGGCGCCGCCGTCGGCTACCGCCAGAATATCGCCGGCGGCCAGCGAGGGCAACATGATATCTTTGACGATTATGTCCCCCGATTCACAGAACTTGCCGGCAACAGTAACCTTATCTGTTTCCTTTTCCGTCATCTTATTAGCCGCCACCGCCTCATGCCTGGCCCCGTAAAGGGCGGGGCGGATGTTATCGGCCATACCGCCGTCCACCGAGACATAGCGCCTGACGCCGGGAATATCCTTGATCACCCCCACCGTGTAGAGCGCCACCCCCGACTGCCCCACCACCGACCGCCCCGGCTCGATAATAAGCCGCGGCGGCGCCAGCCCTAACTTCCGACACCCGTTAATGAGGCTAGAGGTCATCGCCTCGGCATAGTCGGCAACGGGCGGGGTGGGAGAATCCAGGGTATACTGAACGGCAAAGCCGCCGCCGATGCTTATCTCCTCCATCTCAAAGCCATGCTTCTTTTTCATTTCGGCGGCAAAGCCGAGGATAATATCTATCGCCTGCTGGTAGGGCTCGAACTCGGCAATCTGCGAGCCGATGTGGCAATGCAACCCCCGCAGCTTAAGCTGGGGCATAGCCATAGCGGTAGTAAGCGCTTTCTCGGCATGAGCCATAGGCACGCCGAACTTGCTGTCGAGATTACCGGTGATGATATAGCGGTGGGTATGAGGGTCCACGCCGGGGGAAAGCCGTAAAAGTATATCGGGATTGTCGCCCCGCTCACCAGCGAGCTCATTCAGCAGCTCAAGCTCGTGGAGGTTATCCACCACGATGCGCCCCACCCCCCACTCCAGAGCCAATTTTAGTTCCTCGGCTGATTTGTTATTGCCGGGAAAATGGACCCTGTCCATCGGGAAACCGGCGGAACGGACAATGCTGATTTCACCAGCGGAGACCACATCCAGCCCCAACCCCTCCTCATTAAAGAGCTGGGCCAGAGCCTTATTTATAAAGGCTTTGGCGGAATAGAAAACGGCGGTATCGGCATAGCGCTGGCCGAACTCCTGCTTAAACTCGGCACAGCGACGGCGTATGCCGGCTTCGTCAAAGACATAGAGCGGCGTGCCGAACTCGGCGGCCAGCTCAACGGTATCGCAGCCGCCGATAAGCAGGTGTCCTTTATTGTTAACCTCAGCCGTTGAGGGAAATAGGACCAGCTTGGACATCATTTCCTCAATGTTAGCAGTGCCAGCTAGTTAAGTCAATTGATGGTTTATATCACCACCCCACCCAGGTTTTTCTTCCCACCCGATACCCACCCTATAGAGGTTAGACCTCTATAAA
>CAZPLG010000057.1:0-7093 GCA_964587415.1 uncultured Dehalococcoidales bacterium
GGGTGGGGTGGGGACAATACAGCTACGTGATAAGTTCACCGCTAAGGCCGAGCTGTTGCCCATAGCTCAACAGCTAAAGAAGCTCTGCGCCGAAAAGGGCGTGCTCTTTATCGTCAACGACCACCTCGACATAGCTTTAGCCAGCGGCGCCGACGGGCTGCATCTGGGGCAGGAGGATTTGCCTGTATCTATAACCCGACGACTGCTGCCGATGGACATGATACTGGGCGGCTCGGTGAATACCGTCGAGCAGGCTAAAGCGGCCGAAGCCGACGGCGCCGACTATATCGCCGTGGGCTCGATGTACCCCACAGGGTCAAAGGAAAAGCCCAGGGTGGTGGGGGTGGGGAGGCTAAAGCAGGTGAGGGGGGCGGTGAGCCTGCCCCTGGTGGCTATCGGGGGCATCGATAAAGACAACGCGGCTGAGATGGCGGCTAACGGTGCCGACGCGGTGGCGGTGATTAGCGCTATACTGGGGGCTAAGGATATCGCCGAAGCCGCCCGCAAAATAATAACCAGCTTTGAGGCAGGAAAATGAAGGGATTGACCGATAACCTGGAACCAATCGCCGACCGGATTAGAGATGAGCTGACGGCTAAAGACGCCGCCCGCGAGAAGGTATTGCCGCGGTGCCGTGATGCTATCCGGCATTGCAGCCAGGCAATACGCGCCGTCCACCGCCAGGAGTTCGACAAGGCTGAAGAACTGCTAAAGGGGGCGCGTAACCTCTTAGGCGAGGCGGAGAATGCCTGTTCGGCTTATAGCGAGCTGGGCTATGCCGGCTTTGTCCGGGACGCTCAAAAAGAATTTGCCGAGGGCAGTATTACCCTGGCCCTGGTGACGGGGAAGCCCCTGCCGACTCCCGAGGAACTGGGCGTCGATGTCGTTGCCTACCTGAAGGGAATGGGCGAAGCCGTCGGCGAGCTGCGACGCTACCTCCTGGACAGCCTGAGGAAAGGCGACCTGTCTAACGGGGAGGAATTGCTGGCGGCTATGGATGATATCTATAACACGCTGGTGACTATGGACTTCCCCGACGCCATCACCGGTGGGCTTCGCCATACCACCGACATGGTGCGGGGGGTGCTGGAAAGGACGCGCAGCGACCTGACGCTGGCCATGGGGCAGAAGGGGGTGGTGGATAAGCTGGACGAGCTATCCACCGAGAACTAGCTGTTCGGCCCCGTCTTTTCCCTTGGGCAAAATGACCTGTTTTTCTTGACCCTGATATTTCCATATGTTAAGATAGTTTGATTTACCTAGCCACGTTTATCCATTCTTCCCACCGGATACAGAAAAGTTACAGGAGGGCAAAGTGGAGCCTAAAATCGGAGTTTACATCTGTCATTGTGGGACTAATATTGCGGGGAAGGTAGATGTTGAGGCGGTTGCCGAGTTCGCCAAGACCTTACCCGCGGTGGCCATCGCTCGTCATTATACCTATATGTGTTCCGACCCGGGGCAGGACCTTATCCGGCAGGATATCAAGGAGCTGGGGGTCAACCGCGTCGTGGTGGCATCCTGTTCGCCGCTGATGCACGAGCGAACCTACCGTCGGGTCTGCCAGGAGTCGGGCTTAAACCCCTATCTCTTCGAGATGGCCAACATCAGGGAACACTGTTCCTGGATAACCGAGGACCCGGCTGCCGCCACCGAGAAAGCCAAGGCTCTGGTGAGCGCCGCCGTAAGGCGCGTTTACTACCAGGAGCCGCTGGAGACGAAAGAAGTCCCGGTTAACCCCAATACCCTGGTAGTTGGGGGTGGGGTGGCTGGTATCCAGGCGGCGCTGGAGATTGCCGATTCCAAGCACAAGGTCTATCTGGTGGAGAAGGAGCCGAGTGTCGGCGGGCACATGATACAGCTGGACAAGACCTTCCCTACCCTGGACTGTTCCGCCTGTATTCTTACGCCCAAGATGAGCCTGGTGGGCGCTCACCCCTATATCGAGCTGATGTCCTACAGCGAAGTGACGGGTGTCGATGGCTATGTGGGCAATTTCAAAGCTAAGATAACCAAGAAAGCCAGGTATGTGGACGTGGACAAGTGCACCGGTTGCGGCGAGTGTTCCGAAGTTTGCCCGGTCACGGTGCCTAACGAGTTTGATCTGGGCCTGGGCAACCGCAAAGCTATCTACCGCCCCTTCCCGCAGGCTGTGCCCAACGCCTTTACCATCGATAAAAGAGGCTTGCCGCCCTGCCGGGTTGCCTGCCCGGCGGGAGTTAACGCCCAGGGCTATGTTGCCCTCATTTCTCAGGGTAAGTTCAAGGAAGCGCTTGGGGTACTGCGGCGGACGATGCCCTTTGCCGGCGTTTGCGGAAGGGTTTGTACCCATCCCTGCGAAACGGACTGCGAGCGGGGCAAGATTGACGAGCCGGTTTCCATCCGCTCACTGAAGCGATTTATGGCCGACTACGAATTGAACATGGGGCGGGAGAAAGCCACCCCGGTGGAGAGGACTAAAGAAGATAAGGTAGCCGTCATCGGCTCGGGTCCGGCGGGCTTAGCCTGCGCCTACGACCTGATAAGGGAAGGCTACCCGGTTACCGTTTTCGAGGCTGCCCCCAAGGCGGGCGGGCTGCTGCGCTACGGCATCCCCGAATACCGTCTGCCCGATAAGGTGCTGGATAACGAAATCAGCTATGTCGAGGAGCTGGGAGTGGAGATAAAGACCAGTAGCCCGGTGAAGAAGTTCGAGGATATCTTTAACCAGGGCTATGAGGCGATATTCCTGGCGGCTGGCGCCTGGGTGAGCCAGAAGATGGGTATTCCTAATGAAGATGCCAAGGGCGTGCTTCATGCCCTCGATTTTCTAAACAAGGTAAACTCGGGGGAGAAGGTTGGTCTCGGGGAAAAGGTGGCTGTTATCGGTGGCGGTAACGCGGCTATAGATGCCGCCAGGGTCGCCAGGCGACTGGGAGTTAAAGAGGTTAACATTGTTTATCGGCGCTCGCGGGCGGAAATGCCTGCGGAAAGCGGTGAGATTGACGAAGCTGAAAAGGAAGGCGTAAAGCTGCACATCCTGGCGGCACCGGTTGGGGTTATCGCCAAGGGTGATAAGGTAGCTGGTATCAAGTGCATTAAGATGGAGCTGGGCGAGCCCGATGAGAGCGGGCGGCGGCGCCCGGTACCGATTAAAGGCTCTGAGTTCGAGATGGATGTCGATAACGTGATTATGGCCGTGGGGCAGGGTGTTGACAAGGCAGAGCTGCCTAAGGGGCTGGAGTACACGGGGTGGGGGACGGTGGTCGTTGACTCCACCACCCTGCAGACCAATATCGACGGCGTTTTTGCCGGCGGGGATGTGGTTTCGGGACCCTCCGACGTTATCGCCGCTGTCGCCGCGGGTAAGGAAGCCGCCATCTCTATAGACCGACACCTGAGGGGTGTTGACCTGAAAGAGGGTCGGCCTATTCCGCGGGAGAGGGTAAAAGACGTTCCCAAAGAGGGCGTGGCGGCCAAGCTGAGGCAGGATATGCCCGCCCTGGATGTGAAAAAGCGGGAAGGCTTTGCCGAGGTTGAACTGGGCTTCGACGAGAAGGCGGCTATCGAGGAAGCCAAGCGCTGCCTGAACTGCGGCGTTTGCTCGGAGTGTATGGAGTGTGTCACGGCCTGCCAGGTAGGCGCCATCAACCAGGATATGGAAGAAGAGACGATAGAGGTGGATGTGGGCAATATCATCGTCGCCACCGGCTACGATGCCTTCGACCCGACCCCGCTTTACCAGTACGGCTACGGACGGCTGGATAACGTGCTCACCGCCCTCGAATTCGAGAGAATGATTAACGCCTCGGGGCCGACGGCGGGCGAGGTGCTGCTCAAGGACGGCTCCCACCCCAAGACGGTGGGCATTATCCACTGCGTGGGCAGCCGTGACGAGAACTACCACGAGTATTGCTCGCAGGTATGTTGCATGTACTCGATGAAATTGAGTCACCTCATCAGGGAACACGTGCCTGGTTCTCAGGTCATTGAATTCTATATCGACCTCAGGTGCGTGGGCAAGGGCTTCGAGGAGTTCTATAACCGCGTTCTGGCAGAGGGGACGATGTTCGTCCGCGGGCGCCCCGGCGAGGTAACCGACATCGCCGAGACCACGGAAGAGGAAGGCAAGCTCATAATCGTCGGCGAGGACACCCTTATCGGGCGCCAGCGCCGCGTTCCGGTGGATATGGTCGTCCTGAGCACGGCCCTGCAACCGAGGGAGGACGCCGACAAGGTGGCTCACCTGTTTTCCATCAGCCGCAGCGCCGACGGCTTCTTCCTGGAGAAGCATCCCAAGCTGGACCCGGTAGCTACCATGAGCGACGGCATTTTCGTCGTCGGCTGCTGCCAGTCGCCCAAGGATATTCCCAACAGCGTGGCGCAGGCTTCGGCGGCGGCGGCGCGGGCGCTGGCTATGATTAGCGCCGGCTCGATAGAAATCGAGGCGGCTACCGCCGAGGTCGACGAGGAGCTTTGCTCCGGCTGTAAGACCTGCTCCGACCTTTGCCCGTTTAATGCCATTTCCTTTGACGAGGAAAAGATGGTGAGCCGAATCAACGAAACGCTGTGCAAGGGCTGCGGCGTCTGCGTCGCCGCCTGTCCCAGCGGCGCCATTAAGGGCAAGCACTTTACCGCCGAAGAACTTATGGCTGAGATAGAAGGGGCGCTGGTATAAACCAGCCTTAGGACATAGAGAAAAGGAGGCGTCTAAATGGCTGATACAACAGTCAAATCCCCCCCTGCCGACGTCGAGAGTTTCGTTAACGAGGTCTGCTCCATCCCCGGCGGCGAATCGATTAATTCCTGTATTCAGTGCGGGGTGTGTACTGGCTCCTGTCCTACCGCCAACCAGTGGGATTACCCGCCGCGGCGGGCTATCGCTATGGTAAGAGCGGGCTTAAGGGACGAACTGTTATCAAGCAACTCCATGTGGTTCTGTGTCTCCTGCTATTCCTGCACGGTGCGCTGCCCGCGGGACATTAAGCCCGCCGACATCATGCATGCGCTGGAGATTATCGCCCTCCGCAGCGGCAAGAGCACCAGGCGGAGCAACACGCCGATTATGTACCGCTGCTTCGTCGATTCCGCGCGGGGCAACGGGCGTGTCTACGAACTAGGGATGATGATTAAGCTTTTCTTAAAGACCAATCCCTTTGCCGCCCTCAAGCTGGCGCCGGTGGGGTTGGGCTTGTTCCTGCATAAGCGGTTGCCGCTCAGGCCCAGCCGAATCAAGGATATGAGCGGGCTCAAAGCCATCTTAGACAAAGCCAGGGAACTGGGAGGTGCCCAATGAAATACTATACTTATTACCCTGGTTGTTCAGCGGAGGCGACGGCTTCACCCCTGGGCATTTCGATAGCTCCGGTAGCTAAGAAGCTGGATATGGAGCTTGCCGAGCTCGAGGACTGGAACTGCTGCGGCTCCACGCCCTACTGGTCGGTGGATAAGCTGGAGGCGGCGGCTATGGCTACCCGCAACCTGGCTCTGGCCGAAAAGACGGGCTTCGACCTGGTAACGCCCTGTTCCAACTGCTTCGTTATCCTGCACGAGACCAATAACCACCTTAAAAAGCTGCCCGAATTCAAGGAGAAGGTGGACAAGGCGCTGGCGGCGGGCAAGCTGAAATACAACGGCGGCGTCAAGGTGCGCCACCTGGTCGAAGTCCTTTACAGCGACATTACCCCCGAAGGCATTGCCGCTAAAGTAACCAAGCCGCTTAAAGGACTGAAGGTGGGCGCTTATTACGGTTGCCAGCTGGTGCGTCCCGACGGCTTCGACGACCCCGAGTCCCCCCATTCGCTGGACGAGATTATCACCAGCCTGGGCGCCGATGCCGTAAATTGGGAAATGAAGGCGCGCTGCTGCGGCAGCTCGCTGGTTATGCCCGAGCAGGAGGTTGCCCTGGGGCTGGTCAATAAGCTGCTGAAAAACGCCACCGAGCGTGGGGCGGAATGCCTGATTACCCCCTGTCCCTTATGCCAGATTAACCTCGACGCCTACCAGAGCGTGGTCAACAGCCAGTTCAATACCCACTACAACATTCCCGTGCTCTTCGTCACCCAGTTAATCGGGGTCGCCATGGGGATTCCCGCCAAGGAGCTGGCTTTATCGGGAAACATCGTATCACCGATGAAGGTGTTAGCCCCCTATCTTTAACGGCTAGAGGGTAAGAATATAACTACCAAAGAAGGGCTGTCCTTCCGCTGGAGCTATGCCGCCGTCCCGCTGGTGGTTTTCCTTCTGATGGTAGCTCTGACCGCCTACTTTTACCACCTGCTTCCCGCCGAGGTCGCCGTCCATTTCGAGAATGGTTTACCCGACGGCTGGCTCAACCGACAGATGGTTATGGTCCTGGCGCTGCTGCCCCAGCTCTTGCTTACGCTGGTGGCGCTGGCTCTCGCCTGGCTGATGGCCCGGCTGGCGGCTCGCTCCTGGCCTACGGAGGGGACAAAGACAAACCCCAGGACCATCGTCGCCCTCATGGGGAATATGGTAGCCCTGCCCCAGATTGTCTTTGGCTTTGCAATGGCCGATATTTTTGTTTACAATGCATACCAGATTCACCTGCCGCCTTTGTGGATATTGGCTCTGGTGGTTATGGTGGTGGGGGGTATTGTTATCGGGGTGGTCTTTACCCGGGCGATAAGGCGAGAGCGAGCCGGGTGGCGTAATCCTTAAAGGAGCGAGCTAGTGACCGAATCCAGGCCAGCCGTTGATATGGAAAAACTCGTTTCCCTCTGCCGCCGGCGCGGTTTTATCTTCCCCAGCAGCGAAATCTACGGGGGCTTGTCCAGCTGCTGGGACTATGGGCCGCTGGGAGTGGAGCTAAAGCGCAATATAAAACAGGCGTGGTGGCGGGCGGTGGTGCAGCAGCGCGACGACATGGTGGGGCTGGACGCCAGCATACTAATGCATCCCCAGGTCTGGCAAGCCAGCGGGCATGTCGAGGGCTTTAGCGACCCGCTGGTGGAGTGCAAGAGCTGCCACAAGAGGTGGCGCAGCGACGAGCTTGAGGGCGATAAATGCCCTGACTGCGGCGGCGAGCTGACCGAGCCCAAGCTCTTCAACCTGATGTTCAAGACCTTTATCGGGCCCGTCGAGGACGAAGCCA
>CAZPLG010000058.1:0-5601 GCA_964587415.1 uncultured Dehalococcoidales bacterium
CCCACCTGTCAACTTTTATTGCTGTATCTATCCAAAAGGCTTGAAAGACACGCCAATTCCCTAATCCCCATCGCCTGCGGAACGCACACTTTTTAGCTAGAAACCGCTAACCAAAACTCAATTTCTTGGCGGGCACGGGGACGCCGAGCACGCATTTGCCTTCACCCTGCAGCTCGGCGCAAACCTCGCATAATCTGGCTTGCCGGAGTTGACCCTCACGCAAGTTTCTGGGCTCGATATTGTTGCCGATGTAACAGTTCTTACAAACGTGATAGATTTCCGGTCGTAACCCCGAATAATAAGCCATAGAATTAACCCTCCTTCTCTTTAAGCCCTTTGTCTCTATTCATGCCCGAGAGAGCGCTTTTCAAAATTTATCTTTACACCAATTATAAACCCACCTGTCAAATAGGCTGTATAACTGTTGACAACTGTCTATCCATGATATATATTCTGGGCGTGGTTCCCTCGAACCTCTGCCTCAGGTGCAGGCGGTTCCCTGCCGCAAAGAATAAGAATCCGGCACCGGGAGAACAAGGAGGTTGGCGATGAGTCCACAACCGGACAACGTTAAAGAAATGAGGGCCAGGTTCAAAGGCGGCGGAGGTGCTCAGTTCTGGGCATATGCATCGCCGCAACACGAAACAGCCAAATATATCACCAAATGGATAGTAAAACTGGAACAAAAAGACGGCAACTGGTCCGACTTCATAAGCTCGGACGACCCGATCAAGATTCTGCAAACGCCCAATCTGTCGGGGGTTTTTCAGGTGCTCGCTATCGCCTCTGGCCCCCTATTTGAAGAGAAGCGAATCGCCAACTTGCCGGATAGCAAGCCTGATATTGGCTGTAATGCCAACTGTTTCGCCATGGTGGGCATAGTGGCTACGCAAGACGGCAAAGACGCCCATTATTGGACGGTCTGGGACGCTTTTTGTAACTAAATCAGTAGCTGCCCTGATATTCTGCGGCGCAATCCAGACGGGGGCTACAAGCGCGGCTTACACAGAATCTCTCTTACCTTGAGGTCGAAGAAGTCGTGGGTGTTGGCTGGCGTTATCACCACGGCGGTATCGGCGCCCCGCCCGCTGCCAGCGACGGCGATAATATCCTCGTCGGTGCGCACCAGCCCCCCGTCGGCGGCCATGGCGGCCATCTCGCAGACCACCTTGATTCCCTGCCCGAAGATGCGTAGGACGTCGGCGATTACCTCCCCCAGGACAAAGGTGTTGTACTTTTTGCGCATGGCTTTGCTTAAGCCCCCCAGGGCGTGGGTGGTGGTAACGATTATGCCTCCCTTGGCCTCGACTATTTTCTTATTCTCCTCGGTAAATTCCTGGACGTCGGGCTGGCGCAGGCCGGTAACGTGGGTCACCACTATAACCCTGTATCCCTTAAACACATCCAGAGCCCTGACGGCGGTATCGCCCACGGTCGAGGCGACCACTATGGTCTTTATGCCCAGCTCCTCCGCCCGCCTTTTGGCGATGCTAAGTGCTGTTTCGGTGTTCTCTCTCCCCGGTTTCTCGAAATAGACCGTCTTAATCTCCATAGCTTTCTCCCTCTGAATTTTTGTGGCTGTTTTTACATTATACTACATTGCCTGCCTATAGGGAGTGTGGTATAGTTTGGATAATGACCGCCGAGATTGAGTTCCTTCCTCAGGGCACGGTTACATCGCCCGAAGGTTTTTTCGCTGGCGCCACCAGCGCGGGAATAAACGAGAGAGCCGCCGATAAGCCGGACCTGGCCGTTCTCTTTTCTGAGGCACCCTGCCTGGCGGCGGCGGTCTTTACCGTCACTAAGCTCAAAGCCGCCCCCGTGCTCTTATCCCAGCGGAGATTGAAGGAGCGGGAAAAGATAGGCGCGGTGGTGGTCAACAGCGGCTGCGCCAACGCCTATGTCGGCGAACAGGGACTTATCGACGCCGCCGAGATGGCGGGACTGGTCGGCAAAGGCATCGGTGTAGCCCCCGAAGACGTACTTGTCGCCAGCACCGGTGTCATCGGCGCGCCTTTGCCCATGGATAAGATAAGAGCCAGCGTGGATAAAATTGTCCTCGACCGCGACGGCGGCCACCAGCTGGCTAAAGCAATAATGACCACTGACACCCAACCCAAGGAGGCGGCGGTCAGGGTCAAAGACGGGAACGTTGAGTTCACCATCGGCGGGGTGGCTAAGGGGTCGGGTATGATTCACCCCGACCTGGCGACCCTGCTTGGCTTTATCACCACCGACGCCGCCGTTGACAGGGCTTTACTACAGAAGGCATTAAAGAAGGCGGTGGACGCCTCTTTTAACATGATTTCCGTGGACGGCGATACCAGCCCCAACGACATGGTGCTGGTGATGGCTAACGGGCTGGGGGGTAATGTCCCCGCCGATGTTTTCGAGTCGGCGCTGGAGCAGCTCTGCGTCTACCTGGCCAAGCTCATCGCCGGCGACGGGGAAGGGGCGACCCGGCTCATCGAAATGACGGTAAGCGGCGCTACTAATGCGCTTGAGGCGAGGACAGCGGCCAGGGCGGTGGTAAGCTCTGCCCTGGTCAAGGCGGCGGTTTATGGCGCCGACCCCAACTGGGGGCGCATTATGGCGGCGGTGGGGCGGAGCGGGGCCGAGGTCAAAGAGTCAAAATTCGACCTTGCTATCGGCGAAATACAGGTGGTAAAAGCGGGCAAAGCCCTCCCCTTCGATAAAGCGGCGGTCATCAAGCTGCTCAAGGGCGAGGAAGTACATTTCAACCTCAACCTCAACCTCGGTTCCGGACAAGCCACTGCCTGGGGTTGCGACCTGTCACCCGAATATGTAACTATTAATAGTCAGTATATGACATAAAGGTCTGATAATGGACAAGGTTATTGTAGTCAAGCTCGGCGGCGCCACCCTGGGCAACCACGATACCACCCTGGAAGACGTCGTCTCCCTCCAGCAGCAGGGCTGGTCGATGGTCGTTGTCCACGGCGGCGGTAAGACGATAACCAGCTGGCTGGAGCAGCGCGGCCTCGCCACCGAGTTTATCGACGGCGAGCGCGTCACCGACGAAGCCGCCCTCGAGGTGGTGGTCTCGGTGCTGGCGGGCCTGGTCAACAAGGAAATCGTGGCTGACATCGACGCCCTGGGCGGGCTGGCGATGGGCATCAGCGGCGTGGACGGGGCTTTCATCCAGGGCAAGATTAAGGATAAAAAGCTGGGCTATATCGGCGAGGTGGTCAAGGTAAACCCCGCCCCCCTCCAGGCATTACTGAAAGCCGGCTTTATCCCCGTGGTGGCTCCCGTCAGCCTCAATACGGGCGAAAGGGCGCCCGGGGAGCGCGGCGTGCTCAACATCAACGCCGATGTCGTCGCCGGCGAGATTGCCGCCGCTATCGGCGCCGAGAAGCTTATCTTCCTCACCGACGTCGTCGGCATCTGCGATCAGCAGGGCAGGCTGGTGCCCAAACTGACAGCCGCCGAAGCCGAGGCGCTGATGGCTTCGGGCACGGCTTCGGGGGGTATGATTCCCAAGGTCAAGGCCTGCTTGAAAGCCTTGTCGGGCGTACTTAAGGCGTGTATCATTATAGACGGCAGGCAGCCGCACGCCCTGCTCAACGAAATCGAGGGCAAGGGCACTAGCACCACCATAAGGAAATAGACTTGCTGTCATTCTGAGTCCTTCTCGGAAGGACGAAGAATCTCAGGAGACCCTTCGCTCCGCTCAGGGTGACAGGGGAGAATCAGGGTGGCGTGGGTGTTAAGCGGGAGGGGTGCTGGGCATATATCGCACGATGATGTATAATAGGAGCTTCTTAATACGGGAGAGGTAGACTAAAATGACCGACTGGCCGGCGCTGGAAAGCCGCTATTTCATGCACGTTACCGAACGCCTGCCCCTGACCATCGTCAGGGGAAAAGGGGCGCGCGTCTGGGATGAAGACGGCAAAGAGTATCTCGACTTCGTCGGCGGCTGGGCGGTCAACAGCCTGGGGCACTGCCACCCCATCGTGGTCAAGGCCCTTACCGAGCAGGCGCAACTGCTCATCCAAGCCTCCAACCAGTTCTATACCGTCCCCCAGCTCCGCCTGGCTCAGCTATTGGTGGAAAACAGCTGCCTGGATAAGGTCTTCTTCGGCAACAGCGGCGCTGAGGCTAACGAGGCGGCCATCAAGCTGGCCCGCCGCTATGGGCAGCTAAAACTGGACGGCGCCTACGAGATTATCACCACCCTCGGGTCCTTCCACGGCCGCACGCTGGCGACGGTGGCGGCTACGGGGCAGGAAAAAATGCAGAAGCCCTTTCCCCCCCTCCCCACCGGCTTCGTCAACGTTGCCTATAACAGCATCGGCGCCATCAAGTCGGCCACCACCAAACACACCTGCGCCGTCATGATAGAGCCCATACAGGGCGAAGGCGGGGTCAACCTGCCCGAAAACGGCTATCTGTCCGAGGTACGCGCCTGGTGCGACCAGAAGGGCATCCTGCTCATCCTGGACGAGATTCAGACCGGCATCGGCCGGACGGGCAGCCTCTTCGGCTACGAGCAATATGGTATCGAACCTGATATAATGACCCTGGCTAAGGGGCTGGGCGGCGGCGTGGCTATCGGGGCTATTTTAGCCAAGGATAAGGCGGCGGTGTTCGTCCCCGGTGAGCACGGCTCCACCTTCGGCGGCAACCCCCTGGCCTGCGCCGCGGGCTACGCCACCCTTAAATTCGTTATCGATAACGATA
The DNA here is from genome assembly GCA_964587415.1 of uncultured Dehalococcoidales bacterium. Classification (GTDB taxonomy): domain Bacteria; phylum Chloroflexota; class Dehalococcoidia; order Dehalococcoidales; family BS750m-G39; genus E44-bin88. Next base: position 4,708 of record CAZPLG010000058.1, read on the forward strand.
TCTCCGGCAAGGTAAAGACGGTGGGCAGCTATCTTATTCAAGGCCTGGCCAAACTTAAAGAGAAGTTCCCCTTCATCACCGAGGTGCGGGGGCGGGGGCTGCTGGTGGCGGTGGAGTTTAAGAGTGATTTCGCCCAATCTTTTGTGTTGGACTGTCTTAAAAAGGGCTTACTGGTCAACCAGCTAAAACCCAACGCCGTTCGCCTTATGCCTCCCCTCATCATCGGCAACGGGGAGGTCGATGAAGCGCTGGGCATTCTGGACGGTGTCTTGTCGGCTAAATAGCTTTAGGGAGGTGAGGTGTGGCTGATAAAGTAGTGCTCGCTTATAGCGGCGGCGTGGATACATCGGTAGCCATCAAGTGGCTGCAGGAAAAATACAACCTGGACGTTATCGCCTTCAGCGTCGATGTCGGTAACGAGCCTGACTTCCCCGCCATACGGGAGAAAGCGCTGAAACTGGGTGCGGTTAAGGCGGTGGTCGCCGACGCCAAGAAGGCGTTTATCGACGACTTCGTTTTCCCCGCCCTCAAGGCTAACGCCATGTACCAGGGGCAATACCCCCTGGCGACAGCTTTAGCCCGTCCCCTGATGGCGCAATTGCTGGTGGAAACCGCCCTCAAAGAGGGAGCAAAGTCCGTTGCCCACGGCTGCACGGGCAAGGGCAACGACCAGGTGCGCTTCGATGTCAGCGTGGCCGGGCTGGCTCCCGAGCTTAAGATTTTAGCCCCCGCCCGCGACTGGGAAATGACCCGCGACGAAACCATTGACTACGCCAAACGCCACGACATCCCCCTACCTGTTACCGCGGAAAGCCCCTACTCCATAGACCAGAACCTCTGGGGGCGCAGTATCGAGTGCGGCGTCATGGAAGACCCCTGGGCCGAGCCTCCCGA
>CAZPLG010000058.1:5701-6914 GCA_964587415.1 uncultured Dehalococcoidales bacterium
ACTCGTTTCCGCCGAGTACGCCGACCTGGTCTATGACGGCCTCTGGTTTACCGCCTTCAGGGAAGACCTGACGGCTTACATAGAATCATCCCAGCGCTTCGTCAGCGGCGCGGTCAGGCTAAAATTGCATAAAGGAAGCGGCGAGGTGGTGGGGCGGAAGTCCCCCTACGCGCTCTACCGCCACGAGCTGGCTACCTACGATAAGGGAGACGCTTTCGACCAGAGTGCCGCCGCCGGCTTCATTCACCTCTGGGGGCTGCCCGCCCGCATACAGTCGCGGGTGCAGGGCAAAAAAACAAAGGAAGGCTGAATATGAGCCAAATAAGGGGTCGCTTTGAGAAAAAGGCGGATAAACTGGTGAACGCCTACACCACCTCCATTCCCTTCGACTGGCGTCTCTATCCCTACGACATCGCGGGCAGCATCGCCCACGCCCGCATGCTGGCCAAGCAGGGCATTATTCCCGATAAAGACGCCGAGGCTATCGTCAACGGTTTGACGGCGATTCAGCGCGAGATAGAACAGGGCGAGTTCCAGTTCAGGGCGGAGCTGGAAGACATCCACATGAATATCGAAGCCCGCCTCATCGAGATGGTAGGGGAGGTGGGGGGCAAGCTCCACACCGCCCGTTCCCGCAACGACCAGGTGGCGCTGGATTTGCGCCTCTTTGTCCGTGACGCCATCGCCACCACGCTGGCTCAGCTCGAAGACTTGCAGCGGGCGCTTATCGCCCTGGCCGAAGCCAACAAAAAAGTTATAATCCCCGGCTATACCCATTTGCAGAGGGCGCAGCCCATCCTGCTGGCGCACCACATGCTGGCCTATTTCGAAATGCTAAGCCGCGATAGCGCCCGCTTCACCGATTGCCTTAAGCGCACCGATGTTATGCCCCTGGGCAGCGGCGCCCTGGCCGGCGTTGCCTATGATATCGACCGCCAGTTTTTAGCCGATGAGCTTGGCTTTGACGCCGTAAGCACTAACAGCCTGGACGCCGTCTCGGATAGAGACTTCGTATTGGAATACCTGGCGGCGGCGAGCCTGTGTATGATGCATCTCTCCCGATTAGCCGAAGAAATTATTCTCTGGTCCTCCGCCGAGTTTGGCTTTATCGAATTAGACGAGGCTTATGCCACCGGCTCCAGCATCATGCCCCAGAAAAAGAACCCCGATGTCGCCGAGCTGGCGCGGGGCAAGACGGGGCGCGTTTACGGCA
>CAZPLG010000059.1:0-2136 GCA_964587415.1 uncultured Dehalococcoidales bacterium
TATAGATATCGTCCATGGCTTCCAGCAGCTCCTCCCCCTGGGACAGGTTGCCCCGTCTCATGCTGTCCAGTATATACCGCCTCAGCTCACCGGCGGCCTCGCCCAGACCGTTCAAATAGGCGGCGGCGTCAACGCCCAGCTCATCAGGGCCGGGCAGGCGCTCACCCGTAACCAGCGCCAGGGTGATGCTGCCCTCGGCGTACTCCTTCTTGGCGTCCCGGATAAAACCGGCGTAGCCCAGCTCGCCGTAGCCGGCGGTGCTCTTTTCGGCTTCGGTCAGCCTCTCCCGCGCTGTTTTTAGCAGCTTTATAGCCTGGTCAAACCGCTGGTGGTGCACCTCCCGGATAGCATTGGCGCAGTGCCGGATAGCCTCCCGGCACAGCGGCAGCACCTTCTCCCGGGCGGCATCCTTAGCCTCCAGGTCCTCCCGCATACTACTGGCAATCGCTTCCAGATTATCGGTCAGTCCGCTCATTTTCCCGCCTCAAAAGCCTTTATTACCTGTCGGGCCGCCGCCTCCACATCCTCCGCCCCCAGTATAGCACTGATTACCACCACCCCGTCGGCACCGGCGGCGGCAACCTCCCCGGCATTATCCTTATTTATCCCCCCGATAGCCACCAGGGGCACACCCACCGCCCCCCTCACCTCACGCAGCCTCTCCAGCCCTACAACTATCGCCTTCTCTTTTGATTTGGTCGGGTACATCGAGCCAACGGCAATGTAATCAGCCCCACCCGCCTCCGCCGCTTTAGCCTGCTCCACCGTATTCACCGACCCGCCCAGTATCATATCCATCGGCAGCAGCTTTCGGGCGGTGGCTATGGGCAAATCCTTCTGCCCCAGGTGCAGCCCGTCGGCGCCAACCGCCAGGGCGATATCGATATGGTCGTTAACGACAAAAAGCACCCCGTGCTTTACACACAAATCCTTTAGCTTCTGGGCGATGGCCAACAGCTCACTCTTATTATCCAGCTTATGCCGCAGCTGGATGGCTTTAGCCCCACCCCGGATTAGTTGTTCGGCAACCTCAAGGTGCTTGCGCCCGCCCAGCGCCTGGCTGTCGATGATAGCATAGAGCCCGGTTAAACGCCCCACCTTATCCCGCCGCAATAGTTTGGAAAGCAGCTTCTGCTCTATGGTATAGAGGTCAAAGCGAGCTTTCTTGAACTTACCGGGGTCTAACCGGGGAGTGGTGTCCAGCATCTTGGCCAGCTCCTCCAGTATGCGCAGCGCCTCCTGCACTCTCCGGGCGTTAGCTACCACTATAATAGGCAGCTCCCTCTCTTTCCCCTCCCCCGGCACCTCGATATCGATGCCGACATCGCCCTCCGCGTCGCGGGACTGGATAAGCTCTTTATTAAAGGCAAAATCGCCCTGCAGCACCTCGTGGCGCATGGTCTTCAGCTGTTGAGTCAGTTCGGCGTCGTCAGCCGCCAGCCGGGCGACCTCCTCCAGCAGGTGAAGCCCCTCGCCGGCACGGTTCAGGTTGGCGTCAATAATGCGCCGCCTCTGTTCTAACATGGCAGCTAAATTCTAGCACAGCCGGATTTAGAGTTAAAGCTGAAAGGGCTTTAAGCCCCGCCCACCGCGTTCTCAATCAGCTCGATTCTCGACGGCTTGCTTTTAGAGTCCAGCTCAATGGCAACGACATCGATTCTCCAGAGCTGGGGGAGGTTATCGTGGGTCTGCTGATAGCGGGCAGCCACCGTCCTCAGTTTTTCTCTCTTGGCCGCCGTGATAGACTCCTCCGGGGTGCCGAAGGCAAGGCTCCTTTTGGTCCTTACCTCGATGAAGACCAGGTAGTCTTTGTGTCGGGCAATGAGGTCAATCTCACCCTCGGGGCAGCGGTAGTTGGCTTCCTTAATCTGGTAGCCGCGTTTTTTAAGAAATTGGCTGGCTATTTTTTCGCCCAGGATGCCGGTATCTCGGCGCTTCATTACCCCTCCCCGTTTTATATCTATTCCCGCCCACCGCCCTTAAGGTGGGGCTAAAGCCCTTTTTTGCCCCACCCAAATGGGTTTCACCCCTTTAAGAACCTCTAGACCCCACCCCCAGAGGATGGGGGATTATCTCCCCAAATGGAGAGCAAAGAGAGGTCTAACTTCTACTGGGTGGGAGGGTGGGAAAGAAAGA
>CAZPLG010000059.1:2146-6365 GCA_964587415.1 uncultured Dehalococcoidales bacterium
CCAATTTGTTTCTAATTTTTGTTATAATATTTTTGGGGGGGGGGGGGGTCCAAAAGAAAGACGCCTAAAGCTGGATATAGGTCTTGGGGTCCATATTAGTCTTCATAGTCCAGACGTGGGCGACTCCCTTCATCCGGTAGATGGCGACTGCGCCGTAGACTCCCTTTTCCACCTCTGTCTTCAGGAACGGGCGCTGGGCCATTACCTCGGCTTTCAGCTCCGCATCATCCACCGCTTCAACGGTGCCGCTCACCCTCACCTGGATACCCTGCTTGACATTATTAAAGCACAGCTCCACGTTGGGATTGGCCGAAAGCTGTTTATATATGTCTTTACGCGTTGATGTCTGAATGATAACCCCGTTTTCATCGGCTTTTACTATGCCCATACCTCGCACATGGGGTTTGTTGCCTTCTACGGTAGCCATATGGCAACTGCGGTTGGCGTCCATAAATTCGATTATTTCAGATTTGTTCATAACAGACCTCCCTTTTTCTTTATTTCTCCCATATTTTTAACAGTTCTCTTTCTTCCCATACCCACCCGCCCAAAACGGCTTTTACCCCAAAAAAACTTCGTTTTTCCGGGGGCCCCGTATTCGCCTCTTTAGACTCTCAAACCCCACCCCCAGAGGATGGGGGATTATCTCCCCAAATGGAGAGCGAAGAGAGGTACAACCTCTATGGGCGGGTCAGGGTGGAAAATAAAGCACCCTCTAAAAACTAGCCTAATTCCTCCTCTTTATCCCCACAGAGGCTTTACCCTTTAACCACCCACACTCCCTGCACAATCTGCCTCACCGGGCTAAACGACCGGCGGTGGATGGGGCAGGGGCCGAGCTTGACCAGGCGGGCAAAGTGCTCCCTGGTGCCGTAGCCCTTGTGCCGGGCCAGGCCGTAGCCGGGATAGACCCGGTCAAAGGTGACCATCAGCCGGTCGCGGGCTACCTTGGCAATAATAGAAGCGCAGGCTATGGAGAAGCATAAATCGTCGCCGTTGGTTATCCCCTTCTGGGGCAACTCGACCTCGGGCAGGCGCATGTAGTCGATAAGCAGGGACTCAGGCTGCGGGGAAAGCCGTTCTACGGCCTCCTTCATGGCCAGGCGGGTGGCGGCAACTATGCCCATCTTATCTATCAGTTCATGGGCGGTGGCGCCGATGCCCACGGCGACGGCCGTCCCATAGATAAGATTAAATAAAAGCTCGCGTTTGGCCGGGGGCAGCTGCTTGCTGTCCCTCACCTCGTTAAGCCAGGGGGTGTTCACCCCGCGGGGCAGGATGACGGCGGCGGCGACCACCGGCCCGGCCAGAGCGCCGCGCCCGGCCTCATCAACACCGGCGATGCGCTCATATCCCTGTGCCTCCAGCAGTTGCTCTTCAATGAAGGACGGCATCTATTATTCCCCCCCCCAGGACAACCTCGCCCTGGTAGAAGACCACGGACTGTCCGGGGGCAATCGCCTGCTGAGGCTCGTTAAAGCGGACCTCGGCCCTGTCATTGATATAAAGCTCGGCGGCTACCTCCGGCGCTCTATAGCGGACTTTAGCTGTTATACTTATTAGCCCGGCGGGGGCCTTGCCCGATACCCAGCTCAGCTGGCTGGCCAGGAGCACGCCATGCAAAAGCTGGTCTTTGTCGCCCACCACCAGCCGGTTGTTGGCGGCGTCCAGCTCTATCACGTACAGCTGCTCGGGTAAGTTAAGCCCCAAGCCCTGCCGCTGCCCCACCGTATACTGAGCCAGTCCGTGGTGCTGGCCCAGCACCTTGCCCTTTATGTCAACAATATCCCCCGGCTGGAAAGAGATGTATTTAGCGATAAAGGAGCGGTAGTCGTTATCAGGAATAAAGCAGATGTCCTGGCTTTCGTTCTGGCTCGCCTCGGGCAGGCCCAGCTCGCCGGCAATTTTTTTGACCTTTTCCTTGCTCAGCTCCCCCAGCGGCAGCAGCAGGTGCTCCAGATGTCTCTGCCCCAGCATATATAGAAAATAGCTCTGGTCTTTATCCTGGTCGGCGGCCTGCCGCAGGCGGTAGCCGTCCGGCGCCGGTTCTATCCGGGCGTAATGACCGGTGGCAAAATAGTCGGCCCCCGTCTCCAGCACCCTGTCCATAAGCAGGCCGAATTTCACCCGCTGGTTGCAGGCGATACAGGGGTTGGGCGTCCGCCCCCGGCCGTACTCCTGGCTGAAATAGTCCACCACCAGGCGGCGGAACTCCTTCTCCAGGTCCACCTGCTGGAAAGCTATACCCAGCAGCCGGCAGACGCGCTTCAAATCGGAGGCGGTGCTCTTCGGCTCGGCGTCCGGCCACAGCCGGGCATGGATACCGCTGACCTCGTAACCGGCCTGCTTCAGCAAGGCCGCCGCCACCGAGGAATCCACCCCGCCGCTCATGGCTACCGCCACCCGCTTTTGAGGCATTTTTTACCGGTCCTCTCCTCTTAACATAACGCTTGAAACGAATATTCGTAGCTACCCAGCTTCGAATTGTTTCCCCAAATTTTAAATTAGGCTCTTTTGTCGTTTCTACCCTTGGCGAGCCGCCGGCTCACCCGCTGCCAGATAATATCGGCTATCTTCTGCCTGGATTGGCTAGCGTCCACCACCAGCCATCGTCTCCGCTCAGCGGCGGCCAGCTCGAGGTAGCCTTCCCTTACCTTCTGGTGAAAGATTGGAGTTTCCTGCTCAAAACGGTCCTGCTTTCTGGCCATCTTGCGGGCAAGCCCTTCCTCCACCGGTATATCCAGCAGAACGGTCAAATCAGGCTTCAGCCCTTGTGTAGCCGCCTTATTAGTTGCCTTAACCATGGCCAGATCCAGTTCCCGCCCGTAGCCCTGATAGGCAGTGGTAGAATCGGCATAGCGGTCACAGATAACCACCTTCCCGCCTTTAAGATTCGGCTGGATTACCTCGGCTACCAGCTGGGCGCGGGAGGCATTAAACAGCATCAGTTCCGTCAGCGGCGATATGTAAGCATCTCGAGCCCATTTCAGCCAGTGCCCAAGCTTCTCACCAAAAGGGGTGCCCCCTGGCTCGTGGGTCAACAGGACAGGGACAGCTAAATCCGATAACCTTCGGAACAGCGCTTTAGCCTGGACGCTCTTGCCGCTCCCCTCCCCTCCCTCAAAGGTGATGAATAGAGACATGATTTTATTAACCCTATCCCCTGTATCCCCTTCCCCTTGTTAAGGGGAAGGGGATGTTTTTTTTCTTAAAGGGGCTTTAGCCCCTTTTAATCCCCTCACCCTTTATAAATCCTCACCCTTCTGTTGGGGTCTTTGCCCGTACTCTGCGAGGGCAGCTTACTTCTTTCGGCTATGAGATGTTGTAAGCGCCGGATATAGGCGCTCTGCGGACTGAGTTCCACCGCTTCCTGCCCACCCTGCACCTGGGTAACCGCTTCTTCAGCCTCAGCCATGGCGGATTTAAACAGGTCTGCCTTGCCCGTATCAGCTCTGGGATAGATAGTACTTAGTAGCTGCCGGAACTGAGCCGGGGTATTACTTCTAAGGACATAGATGGGCAGGTTAGCCGCTTCGGCATCCCTGACCTTTTGCGGTTTGCGGCGATAATGGCTTTTAGGGGTTACCAGCAAATTGGCCTCTTTTAAATTATCTACTATATCCGGGCTCAGTTGCATGTCCTTGGCTATCTGTTCCATTCGCCCCCGGTTCACCCCGAAGAGGTAGAGCTTGGGCGGTTTGTCTCCACTGGCCTGCGGCTTGGCTCTGGAGGTTCTTTCTGCCATGTTAGCCGGCAACTCTTTTTTGCTTTTGACTTCCCCATTCTCATCCAGCCAGCGGACCTCAGTGGCTACCAGCTGACTGCGCAGCAGGGCATCGACCGCCTGGCTGACGTCAGGATGAATGGCTACCTTGTCCCGGTCCTGAATTTCGACCACAATATCAAAGGTAGGCGGTGCCTTACGCTCCAGTATGGACTTCTGGGTACCCCTTCGCCTGGCCTCTTCATCACCCAGGGTTACCGCCTGGATACCTCCAATCAGGTCGGCAAGGGTGGGGTTCATCATCAGATTCTCCAGGGTGTTGCCATGAGCGGTGCCCACCAGCTGAACGCCACGCTCGGCAATAGTTCGAGCTGCCTGGGCCTCAAGCTCGGTGCCAATCTCATCAATGACGATTACCTCGGGCATATGGTTTTCCACGGCTTCAATCATTACCGCATGCTGCATGGTGGGGGTAGTTACCTGCATGCGGCGGGC
>CAZPLG010000060.1:0-6180 GCA_964587415.1 uncultured Dehalococcoidales bacterium
GGCATAACCACGTGGATGTAGTTATCCACCCCCACCGGTTTCAACACCCCCGGGCTGGAAGGGTTAGTCGTCTCCAGCGACACCTGCGCCTCGTGGAGCACGCCCAGAACGTCGGTCAGGTACTTGCCGTTGAAGGCAATCTTGGATTCCTCGCCCTCGACCATAGCGTCGATTTCGCCGACGTCGTCCCCGATCTCCTCGGAGCGCGCCGAAACCGTCACCTTACCCGGGGTCATCTCGCCGCCAGGGGTGACCATCAGCCGCACGATACCGCTGCCGTCGCGGGCAAAGATAGAGGCGGTCTTGGTCGCCCTCAAAAAATCGGCGACGCTGATAACCGCCTTGGTGCTGGAACTCTTGGGGATGAGCTGGGAATAGTTGGGGAAACTCCCCTGAATCAACTGGCTCACCAGCTCGATATCCTTTAAGCGGAATAAAGCCTGCCCCTTTTCGGGGTTGACCGTAATCTCCACCGCCTCCTCCTGGTCGGCCATAAGCCGGTTCAGCTCGGCCATGGTGCGCGCGGGGATAATAACCTCGGTCTTCTGGGTGACGGCTTGAGCTAAGGGCAGCTTATAGACGGCTAAGCGAAAGCCGTCGGCGGCCGCCAAAGTCAATGTATCGCCGTCGAACTCGGCATCGACGCCCGTCAGCACCGGGCGGGACTCCTCGGTAGCTGCGGCGAAGGCGACCTGCCCGATTGCCTGTCGCAGCGCCTCCACCTCGACTTTAGTGGCAATGCCCCCCTCAACTTTCGGCACCGGGGGGAAGTCCTTGGCGTCCACGCCGCTGATTCTGGCTTCGAAGCGGGCGCATTTCAACCCCAGCGTCTTGGTCTGGGGGGAAAGGTTTATATCCACCTTCTCGCTGGGCAGCGAGCTGATAAACTCGGATAAAAGTCGGGCGGGAACGGTAATCGAACCCTCCTCCTCCACCTTGGCTCCAATCCAGCAGCTAATGGCCATCTCCAGATTGGTGGCGGACAGCTTCAGCCGCGACTTGTCCGTAGCCAGCAGGACGTTGTTAGTTATCGGGAGGGTGGTTCTGACAGCGACCGCTCTCCCCACCACGTTAAGTCCCCGGTCAAGGTTCTCCTGAAGGCAAGATAACTTCATGGCGCACCCCCCAAAAATGAGCTACTTTAGTAGTGTAGTATATACCAATAATCCCGTTTACTCAAGGGTAATATCGCCGCTTTTGCCCCCACTTTTTTTGACCAGGCGGATATTCTCGATGCGCACCCCCCGGTCAATCCCCTTGATCATATCGTAGATGGTCAGGGCGGTCACGGCGGTGGCGGTCAAAGCCTCCATCTCCACCCCCGTCCTCCCCGTGCTCTTGGTAGTAGCAGTAATTTCCACGGCGCTGTTCTTCTCGTCCAGGCTGAAATCGATTTTAACCTCGTCGATAAAGATGGGGTGGCAAAGCGGTATCAGGGAAGAAGTCTTTTTAGCCGCCATAATGCCGGCCAGCTGGGCGACGGCGAGCACGTCCCCCTTCTCCCCCCGCCCCTCCTTTATCCGCTCGAAGGTCGCCGCCTGCATCTTGACCAGACCTTTGGCCACCGCCAGGCGCTGGCTTTCGGGCTTGCCCGAAACGTCCACCATTTTGGGGCGGCCCCGCTCGTCCATATGGCTCATCTCTTTCATGACCCCACCTCCCCATAGGATTTTTTCCCACCCAACACCCACCCTACAGAGGTGTCACCTCTATATACTTCTCTCCCCACACCATTTCCCCCTTTGACAAAGGGGGATTTCCCCTGTCTTGTCCACATACAATATTTCATTGCGAGGAGTCCTTCTCCTCGATTCCCTTGTCATTCCCGCGAAAGCGGGAATCCAGCCTCTCTATCCCCTTATCCCCCCACCTGGGAGAAGGGGCGCTGCCGGGGGATATCGCCCTCGGCGATATGGTGCTGCTTCGGCTTATTAGCCACCGCTTCCTCAATCAGCTTTTTCAAGCCCTCAGCGTCAACCCCGCCGCGCAAGGGTTCTTTAAGGTCAACCTCGTAGTCGCTCAGGAGGCAGGGGCGCAGCTTGCCGTCGGCGGTTAGCCTCAAGCGGTTACAGTTAAAGCAAAAGTGCTCGCTCACCGGGGTGATAAAGCCGATGGTGCCCTTAGCCTCGGGCAGCCTGAAATACTTGGCCGGGCCGTTGCCCACGCTGGGCAGGCAGGGCTCCAGCTTGCCCAGCTTCTCGATTCTCTTCTTCATCTCGCTGGCGGCGACGAACTGCAGCGCTTTAGTCTCCCCGTTCACGGGCATCAGCTCGATAAAGCGCACGTGCCACTCCTCGTCGATAGTCTTAGCGGCGAAATCGAGCACCTCGTCTTCGTTAACCCCCGGTATCACCACCATATTAAGCTTAACCGGCTCCAGCCCCACCCCCCACGCCACCTCGATGCCCTCAAGCACGTCGGCGAGCTTAGCGTCGCTGCGGGTGATAGCCTGGAATTTTTCCGGTTTCAGGCTGTCCAGGCTGATATTGACCCGGTTTAAGCCCGCTTTTTTCAGCTCGGCGGCATGCTTTGCCAGCATGGTGCCGTTGGTGGTCAGCGAAATGTCGTTTATGGTGCCGATATCGGCCAGCATCGCCACCAGGTCGGGCAGGCCCGCCCTCACCAGCGGCTCGCCCCCGGTCAGCCTTATCTTGTCTATCCCCATCTCGGCGGCGGCTCTGGCCACGGTGTTGATTTCCTCGTAGCGCAGGATGTCTTCATGCGCCAGCGGGCAAACGCCGCTGACCGGCATGCAATAGACGCAGCGCAGGTTGCACCTGTCGGTGACCGAGATGCGCAGGTAGTTTATGGGACGCTGGAACGAATCGGAAAGTCCGGTCATTAGCTATATTTCTCCTTAAGTAGTTGGCTCGCTTTTCTAGCCGCCCTACCCCGGTGGCTTATCCTGTTCTTTTCCTCCGGCGGCAGCTCCGCCATCGTTTTTTTCAGTTCGGGCAGGTAGAAGATGGGGTCGTAGCCGAAGCCCCTCTCCCCCCTGGGCTCGAAGGCGATTATACCCTCGCACTCACCGGAGCAAAGCTCGACATCTCCTTCGGGGGTAGCGATGGCGATGACGCACCGGAAACGGGCGGTGCGCCTTTCTTCAGGTACTCCCTCTAATTTAGTTAGTAAATAGCTTACCCTATCCTCGTCCGAAGCCCCTTCTCCGGCATAGCGCGCCGAAAGCGTGCCCGGCTCGCCCCCCAGAGCGTCCACCTCCAGCCCCGAGTCGTCGGCTAAGGATAACAACTGGCTCTCGGCAGCCAGGGTAGCCGCCTTTAAGCGGGCGTTCTCCTCAAAGCTTTTCCCCACCTCCTCCACCTCGGTGTTAATGCCAACTTCATCGGGCGTAACCAGCTCGAAGGGCACTCCCGAAAGCAAACTCCTGTATTCGCGCGCCTTGCCCTTGTTGTTCGTCGCCAGGAGGAGCTTGGGCATGTTATTCCTCCAGCTTAACGAACCTACCTTTAAGCTTCTTATAGACCTCGGGCATGGTGGTGTATTCCATCTCCTCCAGCGGCAGGCGGTGCGGCTCGAAGGGCCCGTGCTGGCGCATATAATCGGCCACATCGAGAGCCTGCTGGCGGGCGTTATCGAAAGACTTGTCGGCGAACATATCCCGCGGCCCCACCAGCTTGCCTGCGGAAAGCTGAAAGCCGAGGGAGGTCGCTCTCGGCGGCCCATCGAAGCGGGTCGGCGTGCTGTCCTCGACCGATACCGGCATCAAAGGACCATGGTGCGAGCCCCGCATCCACCCCTCCACCAGCAAAGGCAGCGTAAACGGCTCCACCACCTCGCCCACGGCGGGGAAATCCCCCTGCGCGCGCACGATGCAGACGGGGTCGTCCTTGCCCACATAGCGCCCCGCGAGCAGAGACACACGCTGGGTGGAGGATGCCGCGGCAATCTCGTTGGTCTCGCGGTGATAGACGTTTTTAACCATAAAGCGCGAAGGCGCCCCGATGAAAACGAGCAGGTCATAAATCTCCTCGGGCGCGTTAAAGATTATCTTCTTGTGCTCCTTGATATCCTGCACCTCGAAGGCAAAACCGCGGTGCATATTGGAGGCTATGACTAAACCTATGGTATTAAAGGGGTCGGCGAACATCTTGTAGAGCGGCAGGTTCCAGGCACCCGCCGAGGTCTTGTCGGCCATGAAGATGATGACCGTCTCCGCCCCCCGTTCCTCGAACTCCATCTCGGCCACCCCCGGTCCCATCCCGCGCACGTTGCCGGAAAAGGCGTCGGCGAGCAGGTCCTGCCCCGCCCCGTGCAGCTTCAGCTTCTTGGCCATATTGGTGCAATCGACAAAGGTGTCCCAGGCGAGCTTATGTATCTTCTCGTTGCCCTCGCCCTGCTCGTGGGTCATAATCAACTGCAGGTCGTCCCCGCACTTGGTTACGTAGCAATCGATAAGCAACCCGCTCTTCTTGGCCTTATCGGTGCACTCGCAGGCAAGCGCCAAAATATCGGGGTGGGAATCGGAATGCCCCACGAACCCGCCGATGTCCGCCTTGATTACGCTCAATGTAACCGCCATGATGCCTCCTTGCCAAAAATTAGATTATAAAAATTAAAACTCGATGCCCCCCCGCGCCGCCACTCCCATATCGTAAGGGTGCTTAATCTTCAAGCACTCGGTAACTAAATCAGCAGCCTGCACCAGCCTGGTGTCGGCGCGCCTTCCGGTAAGAATAAGCTCCACTCTTTCGGGCTTCTCGTTGATGAGCTTCAGCACCTCGTCCACGGCAATCAGGCCGAAGGCCACGGCCACGTTGACCTCATCCAACACCACCAGGTCGTAATCGCCGCTGAGCATCGCCTCGCGGGCGGCAGCTAAAGCCCTCTCCGCCTCCCCCCTCTCCTTCGGCTTGATATTGTTGGGGTCGACCAGACCCCCCGAGCCGAAACTGGCCATGGTCACACTGGGTATCTGGGAAAGGAGGTGAAACTCTCCGGAGGGGTGAGCGCCCTTCATAAAAAAGGCGATATAGACCTTCAACCCGTGACCCAGGGCGCGGATTGCCGCCCCGATGGCGGCTGAGGTCTTACCCTTGCCATCGCCGGTAAAAACCTGCACCAGACCCCTGGACAGTGGCTCTGGTGCCAGAGGACTATAAGATTCCTTATCGCTCAATGAAGCCCCTAAGCGTAAAAACTAGAGCCGTGAGTTAAGTTTAACCAACCCCACCCCACCCTGTCAAGGAACTCTTCGCCCCGCCCCCCAGGTTATTCTTCCCACACCAACCCACCCTACAGAGGTGTAACCTCTATAGACTTCTCTCCCCACCCCCCAAATTATATATGGAGATGACACCATTTTGGATTTTCAATCCCTTGGGGGTTTGAAAGGGGGCTTTGCCCCCTTTCTACCTTAAAGGGCGGTGGGCGGGTATAGATAAAATCGGGGTGGGGCACAACCCAAAATAAGGAGTTAACAGAGGTCTAACCTCTATTGGGCGGGACGGGTGGGACGGGAAACTTCCGTTTGTTAACCCCCGAGCGATAGTGCTATAATTACCCTGAATCTAGAAGGAGAGGACTTAAACATGGCATCAACCGAAGAGCTTATCGAGGAGTATAAGAAAAAGAGAGCTAAAATCGAACAGATGGCTTCCCCCGAAGCCATTGAGAAGCGCCACAGTAGAGGCCAGTGGACGGCACGAGAAAGGATAGATTACCTCTTCGACCCCGGCACCTTCAACGAGCTGGGGTTATTTGTTAAGCATAGAACTACCAACTTTGGCATGGATAAGGCGGAAGTACCCGCGGAAGGCGTGGTTACCGGCTACGGCCTGGTCAACGGCCGTCCCGTGGTCGCCTTCTCCGAGGACTTCATGGCTATGGCCGGAACCTTCGGCGAGTACCACGGCCTCAAGGAAATACGGGCTATCGACTTCGCCAAGGAGATGGGCTGGCCCCTGGTCGGCTTGAATGATTCCGGCGGCGCCCGCCTCCAGGAAGGCATGGATACGCTGGAAATGTACGGCAACCTCTTCAAAGCCCAGATACGGGCCTCCGGCATCATCCCCCAGATAGCCGTGCTCATGGGCCCCTGCCTGGGCGGGCAGGCTTACCACCCCATCATGCAGGACTTCATCATCCAGTGCAAGGAAACCGGATTTATGGGCATCGCCGGCCCGGCCTTCGTCAAGACCCAGCTGGGGGAGGAAATCTCCC
>CAZPLG010000061.1:0-6155 GCA_964587415.1 uncultured Dehalococcoidales bacterium
TCTCAAAACCCACCGCCGTGCCCATGATAATGTTGGTGGCCGGGCCGGTCTTGGAGGCTTCGGCGATATCGCGCACTGGCTTGTAGCGCCACTCGGTGTAATACTGGGTGATAAAGACGATGACCACGCTGGCGGCAATGCCGACCACGCCGGCGCCGAAGAGCCACCAGTTACCCAGCATAAAGTGAACGGTGACCGCCAGGCCGACTATTGACAGGGCGATGGCCACAAAATAGCCGCGGTTAAGGGCGTCCATGGCGTTCTCGTTCTCTCTGGCCCGCACGCAGAAAATACCTATCATACTGGCAATCATGCCGAAGCCGCGGACGCAGAGGGGGAAGAGTATCCAGGCGATATTATGGGTGGCCAGATAGGCGATAATACCCAGTATCATGGCGCCGATGTTCTCGGCGGCGGTGGACTCAAAGAGGTCGGCGCCACGACCGGCGCAGTCGCCGACGTTGTCGCCCACCAGGTCGGCGATAACCGCCGGGTTGCGCGGGTCGTCCTCGGGGATGCCGGACTCGACCTTGCCCACCAGGTCGGCGCCCACGTCGGCAGCTTTAGTATAGATGCCGCCGCCGAGCTGGGCAAAGAGGGCGACGAAGCTGGCGCCGAAACCGAAGCCGACGATAAGGTGCGGCGCAATTTCGGGATTGCTAGCGCCGCCGTAGGCGAAGAAGATAACGGTGACGCCGATAAGGCTCAGGGCGGTGATAAGGAAACCGGAAACAGCCCCGCCGCGCAGGGCGACGTTGACCGCCTCGGTAAGGCTCTTCTGGGCGGCGGCGGCACAGCGGGCGTTGGACTTCACGGCGATGTACATGCCGATGAAACCAGCCACCCCGGAGCACACGGCGCCGACCAGAAAGGCGACGCCGGTGCGCCAGCCGATATCAAAGGCGCTCAAACCCTCCACCTCGGTCCCCCCCAGCACCCCAACCAACACCCCGATAATGATGGCAATCGCCACCGAGTAGATGGCGATGGTGCTGTACTGACGCTTCAAGAAAGCCCAGGCAGCCTGAAAGATAATGTCCCCGATTTCTTTCATCTTGGGCGTGCCCATGGAACGTTTGAGCACGTTTCGGGCTAAAAATATGGCGAAGATTATGGTGATGACTCCCGCGGCGGGCACGACCCAAAAAATAGCTGGCATATCGCCTCCTTTTAACGAATATTTTGGTGAATAGCCGTCAGGATTATACCATAGCAACACGGCGAGGACAAAAGGGGGATTCTACTTAAATATCTCAGCACCCCACCCCGATTTTATCTATTCCCACCCGCCACCCTTTTAAGGTAAAGAGGGGGCATAGCCCCCTCTTAAACACCCCAAAAATTAGGGTGAGGAAGGGCGTAACCCTACAGGGGAATTTTAAAGGGGTACCACCCTTATAGGGTGGGTATTGGGTGGGAAGAAAGACCCTGGGGGGTGGGGCAACCCCCCAAAAGCATTGCCTCTTTAGTCTGGCTCTGCTATGCTTAACCAGAAAGATGGCGACTAATAAAAGCACCTTTCGCCGCGCCGATTACCTCAAGATTACCGTCTTCGGTTTTGCCTTGGCTGCCCTCTGGGGCAGCCTGCATACCATTATCCTGCCGACAAGGATCTTAGACCTGGTGGCGGCATCGGAAAAGAGCACCTACCTGGGCCTCCTCACCTTCGCCGGCTTGATACTGGCCATAATCGTCCAGCCCATCGCCGGCGCCATCAGCGACCGTTCCGGATTTGCCTGGGGACGCCGCCGTCCCTTTATCCTGGTAGGCACGCTGGTAGCGATGCTCTTCCTGGTGGGAATCGGCTGGGCCGGCAGCTTCCTCGCCATCTTCGTTATCTACTGCCTTCTCCAGGTCGCCTCCAATACCACCCAGGGTCCCTACCAGGCGTTCATCCCCGACCTGGTCCCGGCAGGGAAGCGGGGGCTGGCTTCGGGGGTCAAAGGCTTCCTGGAGATAGCCGGAGGGGTCGCCCTGCTCTACCCCATAGCCATCTTCATGGACCGCTACTCCGCGGGCGACGGTGGCTACTGGCTCTGGCTGCCCCTGGCGATACTGGGGGCTATCCTATTGGCGGCGATGGTCATCACCATCCTCACCGTCAGGGAACGCCCCGGCAAGGGCGGAGCCCGGCTCCCCCTATTCCCCACCATTTATAAGAGCTTCAAGATTAAGGCCAAGGCGCACCGCGACTTCATCTGGTTCATCGTCTCCCGCCTCTTTATCATAATGGCTTTCACCACCCTCCAGACCTTTGCCATGTACTTCCTGATGGATGTCGTCGGCGTTCCCGACCCCGCCGCCGCCACCGCCCGCTTCTCCATAGCGGCTATAGCCGGCATGCTCATCGTCGCCTATCCCGCGGGTCGGCTCTCGGACCGGGTAGGCCGCCGCCCGATTGCGCTCACGTCGGGGCTATTAGGCGCGGTGGCCATTGCGCTCATATTCTTCAGCCAGCAAAACTTCACGCTGATAATGCTCTGCGGCGGGCTGGTGGGCATATCATTCGGGGCTTTTTTGAGTAGCAACTGGGCTCTGGCTACCGATTTAGTGCCCAAGGGCGAGGAGGCGAGATACCTGGGGCTGACCAACCTGGCCACTGCTGGCGGCGCCGCGCTGGCGCGCCTCATCGGGCCCCTCATCGATTTCGGCAATGGTATCAGCCCCAACCTGGGCTACTCGATTATGTTCCTGGCCTGCTTTATCTACTTTATCGTCGGCTCGCTGCTGCTGCTAAAAATCGGGCGGCGCTAACCGAACCAGCCCAGCACGGTCTCCCACCCCCAGGCACCGGCCAGAACCAGAAGGACGTATTTTATACTCTTACCCGGCCAGGCTATCAACAAGAACTTCCATACCGGGTAGCCGAGGGCGCCAGCCACCACACCAGCTATATCGAAAAGGGGCAAAGGAGCGGCGGCGAAAGCAAAGATGGCCCAACCTCCCCACCGCTTCATCCAGTTCTCCACCATGGTGTACAGCCGGCCCTTGCGCTGTATCATCTTGCGGCCACCGTAGCCGGCAATAAAACCGGTCATCTCGCCGATAACTCCTCCGGTAGCCCCGGCCAGCCCTACCAGAACCGGGTTCAAATTAGGGTCGGCACCAAGAGCAAAGAGCACCACGATGCCGGGCACGGGTAAAATGATGGTGGCGCAGCTAATAAGGCCGACAAGAAAGGCGCCCAGATAGCCATAGTCGCCGAGCGCGGATACCTTGTCCCGAAAAACGAAGAGGACAATGGTAATAGCTACCGCCAGAAGCACGGTCAAGATAGGGATGATTTGCTTCCTGAGCCAGTGTCCTTCAGCCATTAAGGGTATTTTAGCACATTAGCCCCGCAAGCGGACCAGGGCGATTATGCCGACAATAAGCCCGGCCAGCCCCAAAAGTCCGGCGACGCCCACCCCGATAAGGGTCAGCGGTACGGCCTTCTGCACCGTAAATTCTTGGCTCAGGTTGCCCACGGTCACCTCGTATGTAGCCTCGGTATCCCGGCTCACCAGGAAGGCCACCGTCTGGCTAGCCCCGCTTTCCAGCGTCAGGCTCTGGCTGGCTGTCACCACCCCGTCTATGCTCAGCTCCAGGGACGTGGCGACCGTCTCCTCGGAGACGTTAACGGCTTCGACCTGCACCGCGATATTCTCGTCGGGGGCAGGGTCCAGCGGGTTAACCGTCAAATTCGAAAGGGCGATGGGGTTGACCGTCACCTCGGCGCCCGCATGGCCTATCTCCAGGTGGCCCGTGCTCAGCCCGTGCGCGCTTTTAACCGCCGACAGGACGAGGGTCTCGGTGGCGCCAGCGTCTACGGTCAGCCCCTGCGAGGCTTGGGTGCCGTCGCTCAACGTCAATGCCGCCGTATAGTCGCCGCTGCCGAAGCCGATGTTGGTCACCTCGGCGCTCAGCTCAAAGCTCTGTCCCCCGTCGAGGAAGTAAGGCTCGATGGTCACCGGCCCAATCAACAGGGCGGGGAAGGTGTCAATCCCGGCTTCCTGGCTGGCATCGTTCAGGTGCTGGGCGGGGATAAAATAGCCCCGTGAATCGCCCTGCCCCCAGGGCAGCAGCCCGATGCCATTACCCAGCTCATCGACCACCGGCCCCCCGCTCATGCCCGCCCAACTGCTGCCGTGAAAGCGGCGGGCGTCCATTTCGTAGATACGGGTCGAGCTGCCCAGCAGCCCCGTCTCTATGCTCGGCCCCTCCCGCCGCAGCCCGGTCACCATGCTATCCGCCGCCTCAATCATCAGCGCGGCAAAGGTGCCGGGACGGCCGTAGGGGTCGTCCATTATTTCGTCCATCGCCTGCCAGAACTCAAGGGTAAGGTCGATGCCAGCATAGCCGATAAGATAGGCGCGGCTGCCCTCCGGCGGCGTCGCTGCCTGCAGCCCGATATAAGGGGTGCCGCTTAAGCCCGTCTCCAGGACGGCGATATCCGTCCCCGTCTCCGGGTCTTCATAGAATAGGATGTCCTGAACCCGGTGCGCTTCACCCTCGCCGTAGCCATAGACGTAGTCCACCTCCTCGGCGGTAACGGTCAGATCACCCTGCACCCACGCCCACCACACCGTCGAGTAGTAATAGTTGTAGAAGCTGCCGAAGTCGACCTTTTCGTACCACTCGTCCTCGAACCAGATACCGCCGATAAAGTACATGATGGCGGCTTGTGTCAGTTCCTCATCCGACATGTTGACGCAGTGGGCGGCGGTAAAGACGTCGCCGTTCTCGTTGGCGAAGAAGCCGCTGCCCAGGCTTAAAGGACCCCGGGCCTCGAAGCTTGTCCCCAAACCGCTCACCCGGCCGTCAACCCAGGCCATAACCTCGACGGTAGCCTCCTTGGCCGCCGTCACCCCGGCCGGGTATTCCTCCTCGGCGCTAAAGGCGAACGAGGGCGCCAGCACTAATATTAAAGTTAAAAACAGACAAGCTGGTATTAGAACTCGCTTAAATCCGGTCATGGCTACTCCCCCTGGCTGGTTTATCCCAGTCGGTTGCAGCCTACAATAAAGCTAAACCCCTGTCAACACCGCCCCCTATTGTTGAAGCGAGGTCGTCTCTGCTATACTCTAGGGACGTGCCCCCATCGTCTAGAGGCCTAGGACAGCGGCCTTTCAAGCCGTAAACAGCGATTCGAATTCGCTTGGGGGCACCAAACAGACATCCGAGGTGTCGCTATGATGATAACCATAGAATGCCCCAAGTGTGGTACCGCGGGTAGCCAGTCCCTGCTTGAGCCGGACTACGAAGGCCCCTACCGCTGCTGGAAATGCCGGGAGCTTTTCGTAATCACCATAGAGGGTAACAAGGTCAAGTCCTGGAAGCCCCTCACCGAGGAAGAGTTCCAGAAGATGCAGGAAGCGGAGGCGCTCAAAGCCAAGTTCAAGAAGGGGCAGGGCTAGGCTAGAACTTGCCCTTCAGCTTTTCGTAACTCTCAGCCAGGGCTTGGGGTATCACCCTCACGTCATCTATTACCGGCATAAAGTTGGTATCCCCCACCCACCGCGGCACGATGTGGGTGTGGATGTGGTCGGCGATGCCCGCCCCCGCCACCCGTCCCAGATTCATGCCGACGTTAAAGCCCCCGGGCTTAAAAACCTCTTTTAAAACCCCGAGGCTGTGTCTAACCATTTCGTAGTGCTCGTGCAACTCTTCATCGGTCAGCTTCTCCAGGCTATCCACATGGCGATAGGGGACGACCATCAGGTGGCCCGGGTTATAGGGGTAGCTGTTTAAGATAACGAAGTTCTTCTGGCCCCGATGCAGGATATAGTTTTGACTGTCGTTATTCTCCTTGGGTTTGTCGCAGAGGAAGCAGCCCTCCACCTTGCCCTGCTCGATATATCTTATCCGCCACGGTGCCCAGATATGCTCCATTTCACTCTCCTTGCCGGCCGACTAGTGCTATTTTAGACGGCAATCTCCCCGTTTTCAACCGTTTTGCACCACCCCACCCCCTCTTTTATCTTTTCCCACCCGCCACCCTTTAAGGTAAAGAGGGGGCTTTGCCCCCTCTTAAACACCCCCGAAATTTTAGCGCTATTCTCCACAGGGTGGAGGGGCGAACAACATGGGGAAATCCCCCTTTAGTCCCCCTTTACAAAAGGGGGAGACTGGGCGGGGAGAGAAGTCTATAGAGGTAACACCTCTGTAGGGTGGGT
>CAZPLG010000062.1:0-6016 GCA_964587415.1 uncultured Dehalococcoidales bacterium
TTTCCCGCTGGTTGGCCAGGAATTCGTCCAGGGCAAAAGCGGTGCGCCGGCAGACGGGCGCCCCCACTATCACATCCGGCTTACCCATCCTCAACGGCCCCCGCCTGTAATCTCCCCCACCACCCGTCTTACCGCTTCGTCGGAGCTATACTTCGGTTTCCAGCCCAAGCGTTTCATGGCACTGGCATCGAACCTTACCCGGGGGACATCCCCCACCCAGCCCCCCTTACCACCCGTATAATGAAAATCCACATCTTTTAGCCCCATCGCCGCCACTATAATCCCGGCGATATTAACCACGCCGGTGGAAGAAGCGGGGCCCAGGTTAAAAACATTAAGCGGCTCCCCTGATTTCTCCACAGCCATTAACATGCCGTCAAGGCAGTCATCAACATGCAGGTAAGGCTTCTGCTGGCTGCCGTCGCCCAGTATCTCCAGCCACCCCGGATTCTGCTTTAGCTTATTTATGAAATCAAAGATGACGCCGTGGTTAAGCCTTGAGCCGACGATATTAGCCAGCCGGAATATCCAGCCCTGCATATCAAAAAGGTGGCAGAAGGCGGAGATAAGCCCCTCGCTGCCCAGCTTGCTGGCGCCGTAGAGTGATATAGGCTTGAGGGGGCCATAATCCTCACTAACCGGAGTTATACCGGCATCCCCATATACGGTGGAACTGGAGGTGAACACCAACCGCTTGATTTTACTCCGCCTCATTGCCTCCAGCACATTGTAAGTGGCTATAACGCCTGCTTTTAAATCTAGGTCGGTAGCGGTAATACCGGCCCTGACGTCGGGATTAGCCGCCAGGTGAAAGACCACGTCGTGACCGCCGATAGCCTTTTTCAGGGTATCAAAATCAAGCAGGTCGGCATCAATCAGCCTGAAATCATCCCGGTCAAAATGGCGGCTGATAAACTCCCGCCGCCCCGAGCTCAAATTATCATAGACGGTCACCCCACCCCTCTCAACCAGCCGGTCCACCAGGTGGCTACCGATAAAACCGGCCCCGCCGGTAACGAAATATCGGGTGCCTTTTTCAGCCACCGCCACCAGACTCTCCCCGCCGGAAAAGGCTTAAAAAACTATAGCTCAGGTAACCGCCGGCGACGCCGGACAACACCATCATCAACGCCCACAGCTGGCGCCAGGCGGTAGCCGGCCGGCGGAACAGGCGTCCCACTGTTCGCAGCAGGAGCTTAAACAAGATATAGCGCAACAACTCGTACTCGGTTGACAGCACCGCCTCACCATCGGGATGATACCAGCGGTTAAGCATCGCCTTGGCGTAGCCCTCCCAGTAACCCCGCCGGGCCAGAAATCGGCTGCTCAGCCGGTAGCCGTAAACCTTGTGCCGCACCCTCACAGCGGGGTCATAGACAATCCGCTTACCGGTGCCCCTTTTTACCCGGAGGCAGAACTCGGTCTCCTGGGCCGCCGGCTGCTGCCAGTCGCTCTTGCCCCACCCCTCCCCCACCAGGCTGCTCTTAAACAGCCCGCAGCTGTCAAAGGCCTCACGCCGGAAAGAGAGGTTAGTGCAGAAGCCGTTTCTGACCTCGGTCCTCTCAGTCACCTTCCGGTAGGTGCAGGAAAACATCCAGTAAAGCTCGCGGGGGAACCACTTCGACATAGACTTATCCTGCCACAGGGGCAGGATGGGGCCGGTAACACCGATTATCGAGCTGTCCTCATTATAGACCTTCACCGTCTGCTCAACCCAGTTGGGGAAAGGCAGGGCGTCATCATCAACAAAGGCGATAATATCGCCTTTAGCCTCCCCGATAGCCAGGTTGCGGGAGGGGTAAGACCCCCACTCCCCCTCATTAAACAGCACCCGCATATTAGCGTAGCCCTTATCGGCGATATATTTTTTGATGCTGTCGGCCAGCTCAACCGACCTCTCGGCAACAATAAGGGTCTCGGTATTTTTATAGCTCTGGGCATTAAGGCTATCCAGCAGCTCGTTGATGTCTTTAAGCCGCTCCGGAGTGTAGACGGTGGTAATTATAGATACCAGGGGGTTTTTCATTTTGCTTTCTCCAGCCGGCGGAACCTTCTGGTTATCAGCGCCCAGCCGATTCTGGTGCCGTCCCGCAGCGACCTCAGCTTGGGGGGACTGGAACGCCGCCGGTAATCAATGGGAATTTCGGCTATTGTATAGCCCCTTCTGGTCAGCTGGCTGAATATCTCGGCTTCCAGGTCAAAGGCGGCAGCCCTTAAGTGTAAAGCCTTAATCACCTCCCCCCTAAAACCCCAGAAGCCGGAGCAGACATCGCTTATCTTTTTGCCGTAGAACACGGTAGCTATCAAGCTGAGCAGGTAGTTGCCCACCAGGTTAAGCCGGCTCATCGCCCCCTTCTCCCGCCGCCCCCTCATCCGCGAGCCGATGACGGCGTGGTGCTCGCTCAGCAGCCTCAGCATATCGGGGATATAGCCAGCAGGATAGGTATAGTCGGCGTCGAGCATAAAGATAAAATCGGCCTCCACCGCACTCAGAGCCTTACTCACAGCGATGCCCTTGCCCCGCTGCCGCTCTATAACAGTATTGGCCCCTTTTTCTTCAGCAATCTCCCTGGTTCTGTCGGTGCTGTTGCCATCAACCACCAGCAGGCTAACTTTATACCCCGCCCCCTCCAGGGACGAGCGGGGTATTTCATCAATAACCCGGCCTATAGTTTGCTCCTCGTTAAGCGTGGGGAGAATGATTAGAATTTCCGGCTGGCTCACACTCATTTTGTGGAATCAGTATAAAGGTTTTGCTCTCCGGGGTAAAGGGTAGGGAGAATGTTGACAACGGGAGTAACAATATGACAAGGTATAATGTTTCAGTCACGGGGAGGCAAAAGTTGAAGCTGGTAATAAATCTAACGCCCACGGGCATGATTCCCACCAAGGAGATGACGCCCCACGTCCCGGTCAGCGTTCAAGAGATTATAGAGGACGTGCATCAGGCGGTGGAGATGGGCATCACCATGGTACACCTTCACGCCCGCGATGAGGCCACCGGCGAGCCGACCTACAAGGCGGAGTTATACGAACGGATTATCGCCGGCATCCGCCGCTTCGCCCCCGAGCTGATTATCGGCGTTTCTCTAAGCGGGCGTACTTTTAGCGAGTTCGAAAAGCGCGCCGAGGTCTTAACGCTGGAAGGCAAGGTCAAGCCGGACATGGGCAGCCTAACCTTAAGCTCGGTGAACTTTAACAAGCAGGTAAGCCTCAACGCCCCTGACATGATACAGGCGCTGGCTCAAGAGATGAAGCGCCGCGGCGTCCTGGCCGAGCTGGAGGCTTTTGACTCGGGGATGATAAACTACGCCAAGTACCTGGAGGGAAAAGGGCTTCTGGAGCCGCCGCACTACTTCAACCTGATACTGGGTAACATTGCCTGCGCCCAGGCCGACCTCCTGCACGCCAGCGTCATGATCCGTGACCTGCCCCCCGACTCATTCTGGACTCTGGGCGGGGTGGGCGACTACCAGCTGATGATGAACTCCATCGCCATCGCCGCCGGCGGCGGGGTCAGGGTTGGCCTGGAAGACGATATCTGGTACGACCCCGCCCGCACCAAGTTAGCCCATAATATCGACCTAGTCAGCCGCATCCACCGCCTGGCCGAAGCCAACGAAAGAGAGATTATGACCCCCAAGGAAATGAGAAAACTGCTAAAGTTAGAGGCGGGCAACGGGCGCTACGGCCGGGTCTATAAGAAAACTGGTGCCCCCTAGCTTTTCCTCAGCTTATCTAACTTCCCGGCTAATCCCATCTTCTTAAGTTCTCTTCTCTCCCTTCTTCTTATCGACAATATAGCCCATATCTCCCTCAGGCTGTACTGTCTTACATCCCAGAGCCGCAGAAAGGCGCGCAGCAGCTGCAGGCGCAGTGCCGGCAGAAAGCCTCTCCTGATGATAGTTACCCGCATGTACCTCCGGGCGGACTTGGTCCAGTAGAACTTGTACGGCTCATCACCCTGCAGGAAATCAAACTCGCTTAACCTTCGGTCAATAGCATCCTTTATCACTTGTATCCCGTGCAGGTGCCCCACGCTGTACCGGGCATACCGGATGTTGCGGGCTTCGGTAATGGCGTAGAACTTTTGGTTAAAGATGCAAGCAAACAGTGCCGAAGCGACCTCACCATCTATGGTCAGAGAGGAGAGGTGGAGCCAGTTCCGATTGAGAAACTTCCTAGCCACCTCTCTATGGAATTCCCTGTCTTTGGACTCAGGAAAACTACCGCGTAATCCCACCATATGCCACCGCTCCTGGTGCAGGTCGAAGAACCGGTTTAACCCCTCATCCAGAGAATCGGCGGTATACTGTCGGAACTCAACCATCCTTTTCTCTCTCTCTAAATGTCTTAATGCTTTGCCCAGAACCTTCCGCCTTCTCCTCCCCAGCGAGGCGGAATATCCTTCCCAGGACGACGGGAGGTCAATGTAAGGTGCCAGCGTCCGCACCCTCTCCTGAAATACCAGAGATTTAACTAGCGGAGCCATATTCTTTTTAAGAGCGCTCAAGAACTGGCTATCCTCAGGTATCAGTGATAGCCTCAGGATAAGGCTAACCCCGTGCAAATTTTCCCTAAGATAGCCCAGCAGGGCGGCGGTTATCTCATCACGGTGCTCTGGCAGCACCAGCCCCACATAGTTACAGCTCGTCCAGGTTATCGACTCTAAGGCATCAAGCTTAAAAGGCCCTATCCGGTACTCGTTCTTGATTAGCGGCACAATCCCGATTGTCTGGCCATCCCTCTCGAAGAGCAACAGATTTAACCTCTTCCCCTCCCCGAAATACCGCCACCAGGTAGCCAACCACTCAAGGCTGAGGTACATGGAACTCTCGTCGTGGCAGTTTTCCAGGAGGCTGTTCCAGACCGGGGCTAGAGCCTCAAATTCCTTGGGGTCGGTGACTACCCTTATCGTCGCCTGGCTCATTTCACTGCCGGATTATTTATTCGGGGAACCGCTAATCGGTGTTTCCTTCCAGGACTTCCAGCCAATGATTTTCAGATATCGGGCTCTGGCGTATATTTTAGGCCCGAACTTGGAATGCGCCTTCTGTGAAACAATGTTGCCCACATCCACCGCATTTCGCGAAGATTTAAACCCCTTTTCCCGCAAAAACTCAAACCGCTTAAAATAGCCGTAAACCATCAGCCTCCTCCCCCGGTACCTAGGATTGGTCCAGCTGCCTCCGGTACACGCCTGTCTAGCGGAAAAATTGACCTGGTAAGGAAGCGAATCGAAGCTGTTTTTAGCTGCTTCATTCATGGCCACCAAGCCGATATGGGCCAGCTCGCCGTTAATGAAAAAACAGAAGGCCACCGCCCCATTGTCCAGCTTACTCCTTTCATTGGGATGACGTGTGCCGAAGTCAAGGCCGGCGGCGGCCAGCTCATCGGCCTTCTGCCTGGTGGTTATCATCTTAAAGGTGAAGTCCCTGGTTTTAGGTAAAAAGTCAGCCTCGTTTCTTTCCTCAAGTGTATGCTCATAGAGGTAATAGCGCTGATAGCGGAAGAGGTAACCTAACAGGAATATAAATCCCCGCCTGAGTAAGGCCAGTAACCCTTCTGTCTGGAAGATTTCCCTGGCCCTCTTCAGCAAAAAACCCGGACTACTTATCGTCGTCTCCTTAAGCCAGAACCCGGTTTTACAGTTTTCAGAAAGGCAGTATTGAGCCGGCCATCTTGAGCAGCAGCTGGCTGTGCCAGTCGAAGGAAAAACCGTTGCCGTTGCTGATAAGCTCCGGAAGTCCCTTTTCGCCGGCCAGTCGGAAAAGCCGGTCGATGTTGTTATTGCTTAAGTTGGCCAGCAAGGTCCGGGCCCAGTAGCCGATAGTCAGCTCCCGGTTCAACCTGGCCCGCCACTCCTCCTCATAGGCGGAGAGAGCGTCAGCGGAAAAGTCGTCGGCCTCAAGGGAGCGCTGGAGCACCCCGGCGGCGATGTCGGCACATAACAGCCCGTAATATACACCCCCGCCGGTGGTCGGCTTTACCTGCCCGGCCACCTCACCCACCACCA
>CAZPLG010000063.1:0-6014 GCA_964587415.1 uncultured Dehalococcoidales bacterium
GCGGTCAACGAAGCCATCGCCAAGTCCCAGGAGCTCGCCGCCGAGCGTATGAGCCGGGTGACCGGAGGCCTGAAGATTCCCGGCCTGACCTAGAAAAAAACCCGGGTGGAGCGGTGAGGCAGCCTCCCCAGAAGGAATTCTAGAGGGAGAATCCCTTCTAAGGGTGGGCAGGGTGGGACGAAATAACGTTCGCTGACAGAGAGGGGTGGCGAGTAGAATTAATCACTTAAGGAGAAACAGTTGACCCAAGACATACCGCCCGCCGCGGGCGCGGTGGACAGACTCATTCAGGAACTAAACCGGCTTCCCGGGGTCGGTCCCAAGAGCGCTCAGCGCCTCGCCTACCACCTTTTGCGCACCTCCGACGAACAGACCAAAATGCTGGCTAACGCCATACTCTCGGTAAAGCAAAAGACCAAGCTCTGCTCGACCTGCTTCAACATCACCGACACCGACCCCTGCCCCATCTGCCGCAACCCCCAGCGGACTCGCAGCCAGGTCTGCATCGTGGAGCAGCCACAGGATATCCTGGCGCTGGAGCACACCAGGATCTATAACGGCTTATATCACGTACTCCACGGTGCCATTTCCCCCACCGAGGGCATCGGCACCAACGACATCAGAATCAACGAGCTTATGGAAAGGCTCAAAGCAGGCTCGGTAAGCGAGGTCATCCTGGCCACCAACCCCACCCTGGAGGGGGAACAGACCGCCATGTATTTAAACAAAATCATCCTCCCCCTCGGCATCAAGGTTACCCGCTTAGCTAGAGGGCTGCCCTTCGGCACCGAGCTGGAATACGCCGACGACGTCACCCTGACCCGCGCCATAGAGGGCAGGCAGGAATTTTAGTAAAAGGAGTAATACTATGTTCAAATCGGCATTTATCATTATGGCGCCCGACGGCGACCCCGAAAAATACCGGGCGACCATCACGACTGGTAAGGCAGAGCTGACGGCGGTATTCATTGAGATGGATAACTTTGACCAGGCCGTCGAGGTGGCTAAAGACCTGGTGCAAAACAAGGACGTCCGCTCCATCTACCTCTGCGCCGGCTTTACCCACCAGGCGGTAGCCCGCGTCGTTGCCGCTGTCGGCGGCAGGGCGGCGGTGCAGGTGGCAAGGGGAGACGTCCCCAGCACGCTGCTGGCGGGCGATATCCTGACCAAAGAAGGGTGGTTCGACGAGGGGTAGGCGGATACCATGCCCAAACCTAGAACCTATCAGACCGAAGCCATCGTCATCAAGAAAACCAAGCTGGGTGAGGCGGATACCATCCTCACCCTCTATACCCCCCATTTGGGCAAAATCCAGGGCTTCGGCAAGAGCCTGCGCAAGACCAAGAGCAAGATGGCGGGCCACCTTGAATTACTGACCCACAGCCAGATAGCGCTGGCGCGCGGGCGCAACATCGATACCATAACCGGCGCCCAGACCATCGATAGCTTCCTCCCCATCAAAAGCGACCTGGAGCTCACCTCCTGCGCCCTCTACGCCACCGAGCTGGTGAACCAGTTCGCCGCCGCCGATGTCGAAGACCACCCCATATTCCAGCTATTGCTGGCGACCATGCAGCGCTTATGTGAGGAAAACAATAGCGAGCTTGTCCTGCGCTACTTTGAACTGCAACTGCTCGGCGAGGTCGGCTACCGCCCCCAGTTGGAGCAGTGCGTCGCCTGCCACAAACCGCTGAAAGAGAGCACCAACTCGTTCAGCCCCGGCGCCGGCGGTATGGTCTGCGCCAACTGTCGCCCCTCCCAGCCCTTTTCCTATCCCCTATCGCGGGAAGCTCAAAAAGCGCTGCGCTCATTACAGAGCGGCGACTACGAAAGCGTCAGCGGGATGACACTAACGCCCGAACTATCGCACCAGCTTGAGGTGGTGATTCGGAACTACATCAGGTATCTATTGGAAAGAGATATAAAGTCGGCCGTCTGGCTGGACACCCTGAAAGCGCAAAGCGGGCCGACCTAGAATCAAAGAAAAACTCAAGCGAATTGCGGCTGGGAGCTTGGCACTCTCAGCCTTTTGCTATATACTATGTGAAACATGGCATCCCGATTAGATAAAATAGCCCAGCAGCGCCGGCAAAAGCTCGAGCGCATCCGCGCCCGCGGCATCGAGCCTTACCCCTACGGCTACGAGCGCAGCCACACTACCTGCCAAGCCATAGAGCTTTTAGAGAAGCAGGAGAAAAAGGCCCCGACCAAGGCGAAGGTGGTTAGCGTTGCCGGGCGGATTACGGCCATAAGACGGATGGGCAAAAGCGCCTTCGCCGACCTACGCGATGGCTCGGGGAAGATTCAGCTATTATTCCAGAACATACAAAAGTTCGATGAAGACCAAATTCAATTATTTAATGACCTGGACATCGGCGATATTATCGGCGCCGAAGGCAATTTATTACGGACCAAAAGCGGCGAACCCACCCTTGGGGTAGCCGACTTCACCCTGCTGGCCAAGTCACTGCAGCCCTTACCGGAAAAGTGGCACGGGCTGGCCGACGTGGACAAGCGCTACCGCCAGCGCTATTTAGACCTCATCGCCAACGCCGAGACTAAAGAAACCTTTCGGGTGCGCAGCCGCGTGATTGCCGCCATCCGCCAGTTCCTCAACAAAAAAGGCTTTATCGAGGTGGAAACGCCCGTGCTGCAACAATCAGCCGGCGGCGCTCTGGCCAACCCCTTCACCACCCACCACCAGGCTCTCGACCAGGAGTTTTATTTGCGCATAGCCCTGGAGTTGCACTTAAAGCGGCTGCTCGTCGGCGGCTTTGACAAGGTCTATGAAATCGGGCGCACCTTCCGCAACGAAGGCGTCTCCACTCAGCACAACCCCGAATTCACCATGCTGGAAAGCTACGAGGCTTATGTCAACTACCTCGATGTCATGGCGATGCTGGAGGAGATGATAGCCAAAGTCAGCCAGGAGGTCCTGGGGACAACCAAAGTCAGGTTCGGCAAGGACACCGTAGACTTCAAGCCCCCCTGGAAACGCCTTACCCTGCGCGAGGCGGTGAAGAAATACGGCGGCATCGACTTCGTCAAATACCCCACCGCCGACGGCCTGCGGGATAGGATGCGCTCGCTGAAGATGGAACCCGACCCCCAGAAGAACTGGGCCAAGCTCGTTGACGAGATGGTTAAGGACTACGTCAGACCCAAGCTAATCCAGCCGATTATTATTTACGACTACCCCGTCTCCATGTCCCCCCTGGCCAAGACCAAGCCCGGCGAGGAAAGGGTCGCCGAGCGCTTTCAGGCCGTGGCTGGAGGCTTAGAGATTGCCAACGCCTACAGCGAACTAAACGACCCCATCGAGCAGCGGGAGCGCTTCGAGGAGCAGCACAAGGAGAGGCAGGGCGCCGACGAGGAGCGCTGGACGATTGACGAAGACTACCTGCTGGCACTGGAATACGGCATGCCCCCCGCGGGGGGGCTGGGTGTCGGTATCGACCGCCTGGTGATGGTGCTCACCAACCAGCCGTCAATAAGAGAGGTAATCCTCTTCCCCCAGATGAGGGAGAAATCATAAGGAGAAAATATGTCACTCGTACCCGCCTTTGAAATAGGCGTCTGGAACGCCTGGCTGTTAATCTTTCCCCTCGTGTTAATTCCCGCAGTATTAGCATCAGTCAAAAAGGGCTTATTCAAGAAGACGGAATCCACCGTCGCCCTCAGTAAAAGCGAGCGAATAGTCTTTGCGTTCTCAAAGGTATTTTTAGCGCTGCTCTTCCTTTACTCCATCTTCTTACCGTTAAAGCTGGGAACGCTATGGTTCTATGTGGGGCTTCCCCTCAGCTTGCTGGGGACGGTGATGTATATTATTGTGAGTGTGAATATTGCCACTACGCCGGTTGATAGGCCGGTAACGAGGGGATTATACCGCTATTCAAGGCATCCGATGTATGTAGCCTCCTTCATAGCTCCCATAGGGGCCGGAATAGCTTCAGCTTCGTGGCTCTTACTGCTGCTTTCCATCCTGTGTATGATTACCCACTTCATGAATGGCATTTTCGAAGAACGGTTGTGCCTTGAGGCATACGGCAGTGACTATCAAGAGTATCTGAACCGGACTCCAAGATGGATAGGCATACCCAAATCATAAGGAGGAAAGGTGTCACTCGTACCCGCCTTTGAAATAGGCCTCTGGAACGCCTGGATTTTTATGAGCGTCTTTATCCTGCAGATGCTGGCGGTGATGCTCGCGGGCAAGGGGGTATGGCAAAGAAGCGGACACCCCGCCGACATTAAAAAGAGCAAGACCGAAAAGCGGGCGGGCATAATCGGCAACGCCGTCTGGGGGCTGGCGACGCTCTATTCCATCTTTCTCCCCCTCAAGCTGGGGACGCTCTGGTTCTTCATCGGTTTCCCCATCTTCTTCCTGGGCGTAATGATGCTGGCCATAGCCACCGCCGACTTCGCCGTCGCCCCCTCGGAAAGCCCCATTACGCAGGGGACATACGCCTTCTCGCGCCACCCTATGTACCTCTCCAGCTTTATCATCTATATCGGCACCGGCATTGCCACCGCCTCCTGGGTATTTCTAGTGCTGGGACTGACCAACATCTTCTGGGTGCGCACTGAGGCGCGGGTCGAGGAAAGATACTGCCTGGAGAAATACGGCGACTTCTATCGCAAGTATATGAACCGGACGCCAAGGTGGCTCGGGCTACCGAGAGCGGGATAGGAGAGAACTGGCAAATATGGCTGAAGACAAGGATTTAATCGCCTACTGCGGCATCTACTGCGGTGATTGCTTTATTCACCAAGGTAAGGTCGCCGACCTGGCCCGCGACCTCAGAAAAGAGATGAGAACATATCGCCTGGATAAGATGGCTAAATCCTTCGCCGAGACGCCCTACTTCGCCGTATTCAAAGATTACCCCCAGTGCTATGATGTGCTCGGGGCGTTGGTTAAACTGCGCTGTAAGAAAACCTGCAAGGACGGTGGCGGACCCCCCTTCTGTAAGATGAGAAAGTGCTGCCAGAAGAAAGGCATTGAGGGCTGCTGGGAATGCGAAGAGTTCGAGACTTGCGCCGAACTGGACTTCGTGAAGACCTATCACGGCGACGCCCACCTCAAGAACCTGAGGAAGCTCAAAAAAGCGGGCGTCGAAGGCTTCCTGAAAGGCAAGAAATACTGGTATTTCCCCCCTAAGAGGAAAGAAAATGCTTGACTTGAAGTTTATACGCGAAAACATAAATGTAGTGCGGAAGGCGATAGCCGACCGCCAGGACACCACCCCCCTGGACGAAATCCTTGAGCTTGACGGTGAGCGGCGGCAGAAGCTTTTGGAGCTTGAGGACTTAAGGCACCAGCGCAAAGAGGCGTCGCGGGAAAAGAACGCCGACAAGGAATCGGGCCGCGACCTGCGCTCTACGATAAGGGAACTGGAAGAGAAAGTCCGCGTCCTGGACGGGAAGATTGAGGATTTACTCCTGCAGCTGCCCAATATCCCCCACCCCACCACCCCCGTCGGCAAAAGCGAGGATGACAACGTCGTGCTCCGCTCCTGGGAAGAGCCGAAAAAGTTCGACTTCAAGCCCGCCCCCCACTGGAAGCTGGGCGAGGATTTAGACATCATCGACTTCGAGCGCGGGGTAAAGCTCTCCGGCAGTCGCTTTTATGTGCTCAAAGGGCTGGGCGCGCGCCTGCAAAGGGCGCTTATCGCCTTTATGCTCGATTTGCATACTAAAGAACACGGCTACCGGGAAATCTACCCGCCCTTCATGGTCAAGCGCGAGTGCATGGTCGGCTCGGCGCAGCTGCCCAAGTTCGCCGATAACATCTACCACGATGAGGAAGACGATTTCTGGTTCATCGGCACCGCCGAGATACCCCTCACCAACCTCCACCGCGGCGAGATTATCGCCCCCGCCACCCTGCCCATCAACTACGTCGCCTACACCGCCTGCTTTCGGCGGGAAAAGATGTCGGCGGGCAAGGACACCAGGGGCATAAAGCGCGGCCACCAGTTCGACAAGGTGGAATTATACAAGTTCACCGAGCC
>CAZPLG010000064.1:0-5910 GCA_964587415.1 uncultured Dehalococcoidales bacterium
GGGCTGACGGGCTTAGCCGACCACATCACCACCTGTTCCAGCCCCTTAAGCCGCAACCACTACGTCGGCGTGGAACTGACCAAGGGACACTCGCAGGAGGATATACTCAAATCTATGAGCGGTGTGGCTGAGGGGGTAGGCACCACCGTCGTCGCCCACAAGCTGGCTAAGCAGTTCGAGCTGGAGATGCCCATCGCCGATAAGATCTACAAGGTGCTCTACCAGGGGCTCGACCCCCGCAAGGCGTCACTGGAGCTGATGGAAGCCGAGGCCAGGCACGAGCTGATGGGTCGGCGCTGGCGGCTGTTCTCGCTGTTCCGCCACTAAGGCTCTCTAGTATCCCGGCTTGGGAAACCCCCGCCACTAAGGCTCTCTAGTATCCCGGCTTGGGAAACCCCCGCCACTTCTTGGGCTTGGGCATGTTGTTCGAACTTAAGCTCTCATCAAGCTCTATTAGCAGTTGTTTCTGCTTGGCGCTCAGCGAATCGGGTGTGGCTACGAAAAGCGTCACCAGCAGGTCGCCGTGCCCCCCACCCCGCAGGTGGGCAACGCCCTTTCCTCTAAGCTTAAAGACCTCCCCGGTCTGGCTGCCCGCGGGAATCTTGAGCTTGGCGTTATCGTCCAGCGTGGGCACCTTAACCTCGGTGCCCAGGGCCGCCTGGGCGAAATTAACGGGTAACTCGTAGAGCAGGTCGTCGCGGTAGCGGCTGAAGAACTCGTGCTCCTTAACCGACAGGGCGATGTAAAGGTCGCCCGCCGCCCCGCCCCTCGTCCCCGCCTCCCCCTCACCCCTGAGGCGTATCTGGGAGCCGTTATCCACCCCGGCGAGTATCTTCACCGTAATCTTGCGCTTGTGCCTCTCCTTGCCCGTGCCCTTGCA
Organism: uncultured Dehalococcoidales bacterium; assembly: GCA_964587415.1. Classification (GTDB taxonomy): domain Bacteria; phylum Chloroflexota; class Dehalococcoidia; order Dehalococcoidales; family BS750m-G39; genus E44-bin88. Next base: position 881 of record CAZPLG010000064.1, read on the forward strand.
TCTGGGACAGGGGTTGGTGATAATCCGGCCCTCGCCGCGGCACTGCGGGCAGGTAGCGGTCTGGGCGAAACGCCCGAAGATGCTCTGGTGGACGCGGCGCACCTGTCCGCTGCCGTTGCAGTTGGGGCATCGGCTGGGCTGGCTGCCCGGCTGGCTGCCCGTGCCCTGGCACGTTTGGCAGTTCTCGGTGCGCGATATGGATACCTTCTTCTCGCAGCCCAGGGCGGCTTCCTCGAAGGTGATGGTTATTCCGTAGCGTAGGTCGGCGCCCCGATGTGCCGTCTGGCGGCTGGTGGCGGCTCCCCCGCCGAAGAAGGCGTTAAAGATGTCGCCGAAGCCGCCGAAGTCAAAGCCCTCGAAGCCCTGCCCGAAGAGCCCTTCGGCGCCGCTGTGACCGTAGCGGTCATAGGCCGCACGTTTATCGGGGTCGGAAAGCACCTGGTAGGCTTCGTTGACCTCCTTGAACTTCTCCCCGGCCATGTCTTCGTGGTTGTGGTCGGGGTGAAACTTGAAGGCGAGCTGGCGGAAGGCCCTCTTTATCTCTTCGTCGGTGGCGTCCCGGTCAACGCTGAGGACTTCGTAGTAATCGCGCTTTGTCGGCATATAATATTTTCTACCTTATCCCTTTCAATTCCTCGCCCCTCATTGTCAACTTCCCACACCAAATCCCACCCTACAGAGGTGTAACCTCTATATACTTCTCTCCCCACCCCTATTTCTACTGTTATTCCCGCGAAGGCGGGAATCCAGTTTCCCTATTTTCCCTCTGTCATTCTGAAGGAACTCCTGCGCAGGCAGGAGGACTGAAGAATCTCAACATACCAAGGGGGGCTTTGCCCCCCGGAACCCCTCTATTTTGGCTCTCCGTGCTTCTGGGGCGCTCTGTATTCGGGGTCTTAACCCCTGGCTTCCTTGATTGCCCGGCACAAGTCTTCGGCTTTTCGCGATGAGATGACGAAGGTCTGGTCGATAGTCTCCAGCTTTATCGCCTCGTTGATAAAAGCCTGGGTCAGGGCGAAGGTGCCGTCGCTGCCCTTCCTGATGCCCCACCCCCCGTAGGTCCGCACCGGGTGCTCCATCTTAAAAGGAGCGCAGTCCTGTATCCTATCGACGTCGATAGCCTTGCGATAGATAAAGCCGAACCTTACCAACAGCTTGTCTTTAAACAGCTGCACCCTCATCCAGAAGAAGGCGACGATGATAGCGAAGGTCACGCCGATATAGATGGCAAAGAGCCACCACCACCCCCCGAAGATGATACCCGGCACCAGCCCGAGGGCTAACGCCCACAGCGAGATGCCGACTACGAGCAGGGTGTTTGCTCCCAGCCGTTCTTCGTAGATTGGCGTTGATGGCATGTTATTCTCTACCTCTCCCCTTTTTAATCCTCTATCTTACACTCTTTTTCAATCAGTTCCATGAGAGGCTGGTATTTGCCTGCGGCTATTTTCCGGGTAGGGCTTAGTCCGTGTGACTTCAGCCATTTCCAGTGCTCTTCAAAAAGAAAGCGTGTCCTGACCAAATGGCCGCGCATCCCGAGATTGGTGGCTGTAACCTTGCCGCAGACCTGACACTTGTAACTCATAATTTTATTACCCCCTTTGTCCTCCTCGGTTTATACCTCTTCAAATTCACCCTCCACGGTGCCTTCGTCCTCCCCTTCTCCCCCCTCGCCGCCTTCTCCTTCATCCGGGGGCGGCGGTTCACCGGGTGGTGGTTGCTCTTGTTGTCCGTAGACGGTGGAGCCGACCCTCTGTAAGGCCTCGTTCAGCTCCTGCGCCGCCTTGTTGATGGCTTCTATATCCGTCCCCTGCAAGGCGTCCTTTACCGCTTTAACCTTGCCCTCGACCTCCTCGTTCAGCTCGGCGGGTATCTTGTCCTTGTTGTCCCTTAAGGTCTTCTCGGCCGTGTAAGCCAGGTTGTCAGCCATATTGCGGGCTTCTATTTCCTGGCGCTGCTTGCTGTCCTCGGCGGCGTGGGCTTCCGCATCCTTCTGCATCTTATCAATTTCTTCCTTGGAAAGCCCGCTGGAAGCGGTGATGGTTATCTTCTGCTCCCGTCCCGTGCCCTTGTCGTGGGCTTTGACGTTGAGGATGCCGTTGGCATCGATGTCAAAGCTGACCTCAATCTGGGGCAAGCCCCGGGGCGCGGGCAGGATGCCGTCGAGCATAAACCTTCCCAGCGTCCTGTTATCGGCGGCCATCGGCCTCTCTCCCTGCAGGACATGAATCTCGACGCTGGGCTGGCTGTCGGCCGCCGTGCTGAAAATCTGGCTCTTCGATGTCGGTATGGTGGTGTTGCGGGGAATAAGCGGCGTGGCCACCCTACCCAGGGTCTCGATACCCAGCGTGAGCGGGGTAACATCGAGCAGCAAGACGTCTTTTACGTCCCCCTTGAGCACGCCGGCCTGAATAGCCGCCCCCACCGCCACCACCTCGTCGGGGTTGACCCCCTTATGAGGTTCTCTACCGAAGAACTGTTTCACCTTCTCGACGACCAGCGGCGTCCTCGTCTGACCGCCCACCATAACCACCTCGTCGATCTGGGCGGCGGTCTTCTCGGCATCGGTAAGCGCCTGCTTGCAGGGCTCGATGCTCTTTTCCACCAGGTCGCCCACCAGCTGCTCCAGCTTGGCGCGCGTCAGGGTGATATTAAGGTGCTTGGGCCCGCTGGCGTCGGCGGTAACGAAGGGCAGGTTGACCTCGGTCTGCTGCACGGTGGAAAGCTCGCTCTTGGCTTTTTCGGCGGCTTCCTTCAACCGCTGCAACGCCATCTTGTCCTGTTTGAGGTCGATGCCCTGGTCCTTTTTAAACTCGCCGCAGAGCCAGTCCATAATCTTCTGGTCGAAGTCGTCACCCCCCAGGTGGGTGTCGCCGTTGGTCGACTTTACCTGGAAGGTGCCTTCGCCCAGCTCCAGGATGGAAATATCGAAGGTGCCCCCGCCGAGGTCATAAACGGCGATGGTCTCGTCCTTTTTCTTGTCCAGCCCGTAGGCCAGGGCGGCTGCCGTCGGCTCGTTGATTATGCGCAGCACGCTAAGCCCGGCTATCTTGCCGGCGTCCTTGGTCGCCTGACGCTGGCTGTCGTTGAAATAGGCGGGCACGGTGATGACCGCCTCGGTAACCTTCTCGCCGAGATAGGCTTCGGCGTCCGTCTTCAGCTTCTGCAGAATCATGGCTGAGATTTCGGGCGGGCTGTATTCCTTATCGCCCATCTTCACCCAGGCGTCGTCGTTGGCTGCCTTGACTATCTTATAGGGCAGTAGTTTTCGGTCGTAGTCCACGGTAGGCTCGTCGAACTTGCGCCCCATCAGCCGCTTGATGCTGAATATAGTATTATCGGGGTTGGTGATGGCCTGCCGCTTGGCGACCTGTCCCACCAGGCGCTCGCCGGTCTTACTCATGGCCACCACCGAGGGCGTGGTGCGCCCCCCCTCGGCGTTGGTGATGACCTTGGGCTCCCCCGCCTCCATAACCGCCACCGCGGAAAAGGTAGTGCCTAGATCAATACCTATAACCTTACCCATTGTTTATGCCTCCTCTTCTCCGTTGCCCACTACCACCATAGCGGGGCGGATTACTCTGTCGTATAGCTTGTATCCCTTTTGCACTTCCTCGATAACGATGCCTTCCTTGCCCTTGTCCTGCCTCACCGCCTCGTGGAGGTTGGGGTCGAAGGGCTCGCCCAGTGCCTTGATGGGGGAAAGCCCCTGTGCCTCCAGGCTCGCCCAGAGCTTGCGCTCGACGAGCTTGATGCCGTCCATCCAGCTCGTCTTCTCCAGTCGCGGTGGGATGGAAACAAAGGCTCGCTCGAAGTCGTCCAGGACGGGCAGCAGGCTGAGTATAAGCACGGAGTTGGCGAGCTGGGCCAATTCCTCTCTCTCCTGCTCGCTGCGCCGCTTGTAGTTTATAAAATCGGCCTGGGCCCGCTGCCAGCCGGCCAGGTTGGCTTCGGCTTTGGCTTGTGTCTCGGCCAGCAGCTTCTTCAGCGTCTCTATGTCCTCGATATCGCTGAAATCAGGCTCGGCTTTAGCCTCTGCCTCCGGCTTAAGCTCGCTATTGTTCTTATTCTCTTCCACGGGCTCTCGTGGCATCATGATTATTTACCCCTCCCAGTTATTAATTCCCCGCCCCTCCCGTGTCTTCTTCCCACACCAAATCCCACCCTATAGAGGTGTTACCTCTATAAACTTCTCTCCCCGCCCCACTGCTTCCTTCCGTCATTCCCGCGAAGGCGGGAATCCAGTCCCTCACTCACCACTGTCCCCACTGTCATTCTGAAGGAAGTCCTGCGCAGGCAGGACGACTGAAGAATCTCAAGAGACCCTTCGCTGCGCTCAGGGTGACAGTGAAAGGTGTCCTTATTCTTTAGTCGGCTTTCTCCCGTATAATTCGGCGACCAGCCGGTTGAGCACCGAGGACACATAGCCCACGGTGGAAATAGTTCGGGCGTAGGGCATGCGGGTGGGCCCCACCACCCCCATAATGCCCACCGCTTCTTCGGGTAGCCCGTACTGGCTGATGACCACGCTGCAATCCTGGACGGCTTCCGCCTTGTTCTCCTTGCCGATAATTACCTGCACCCCCTCTTCCCCCAGCCCCTCGGGGGCGACGCTCTGGAGCAGGTTGTGGTGTTCGACCAGCTCCGTCAGGGCGAGCACCCGCTGCCCCTGGCGAAATTCGGGCTGGTTAAGGGTAAAGTGCAACCCGTCGAGGCGGGACGGCTCGAACTCGTGCTCGTCTTCGCCCTGCATTATCTTGAGCAGGCAATCGGTTATCTGTTTTTCGGCGGGGGAAAGCTTCAGCTTCTTGGCCGATATCTTGGCTCGGCTCAGGCCGGAATAAGCCTTATTAAGCTTATTGGCTATCCTGGTCAACTCCGACTGCGATATAGCCTTGTCGAAGGTTATCAGCTGCTGCTTGAGCCGGGCCCCCTGGAGAACGAGGACGACCAGCGTCAGCGACTCTCTCAGGGCGACCAGTTCTAAATGCTTGAACTGGCAGCGGGTCGTCTTGGGCATGGCCACGATG
>CAZPLG010000065.1:0-5885 GCA_964587415.1 uncultured Dehalococcoidales bacterium
GCCAGCGGCTTTTTATCCCCAAGTCGGTGACCGCCATGAAGCAGATGCTGGGCGGTTTCCTCATCTTCGGCTTTATCTATACGCTGATATCGGTGCTTTGGGGATTTGGCGCCACGCTGCTGGTGCCGGGTCTGGAGAACGCCGACCTGGCCACGCCCAACCTGCTCGCCCTGCCCATAATACCGACGGGGCTGGCTATCGTGGTCATGATCGGCATCACCGCGGCGGCGATTTCCACCATCGATTCCATCCTGCTTACCCTTTCCTCGGTGTGGGCGCGTGACATCCACAAGGGACTGATTAACCGCAAGGTCTCGGAGAAGGGGGAGCTGAGGGTGGGGCAGTGGGTTATCCCCATTATGGCTGTCATCGCCTTTCTCTTCGCTCTGTGGGTCGCCGAGAAACCGGGGCTGGACTATATGATTGCGCCGCTTTCCTCGGCGGCTTCGGCGGGGCTTCTGATGGCGGTGCCGACCATCTTCGGCGCCTTTTTCTGGAAGCGGGGGACCGCCTTCGGGGCTATGGTCAGCATGATAGCCGGCGCTATTATCGTCCTTATCTTCCAGCTGACGGGCTGGAAGCCGCTGGGGTGGTGGCCCGGGGTGTGGGGCTTCGTCGTCTGCGTGCCGCTGTTCGTTATCGTCAGTTTAGCCACCAGGCCGCCTAAGGAGAAGGCGGAGGAGTTCCTCGGCTACCTCAAGGGGGCGCTGAAGAAGGGGAGGTTTATCTAGGACTGTCCCTTAACCCCGCGTAGAGCCTTTGGGGAACTGCCAGACTGCCTCCTTGCCCTCGTATCCTTCGTCAACAAACATCATTCTATCTATATCCTTTTCGGGCACCAGGTGCTTCATCGATTTTTCGGTATGGGTTGGTTCTTGATTAACCTGTATTATTATAAAGGGCCGGTCTACCCTCTTAATGGTCCAGGGGCCATGGACGAGATCGGGCGGTATATAGATCACGGTGGACTTGGTGATGATATGTTTCTCCATCTCCGGGCCCATACACAGCTCGACTTCGGCGCCCAGGTCGAAGGGGTTATCGGGGTCGGTTCCGATATGCATTAAGATTTCGGCGCTTTTGTGGATGTGGGGGCCGTGGGAAATCTGGTCCCACGAGTCCACCCCGAAGAGCTCAGCCGGGGAAGGGAATACCCAGTTAACCAGATATCGGTTGCTCCCCTGGATTAAATCGCCATTAAGGTCGGCGATAATTTTCGCAGCCTCGCGCTCCGGATCGGGACCCGTGAAGAAGTACTTGTCGTATTTTGTGGCCATTGCTTTCCCCTTTCGCTCGATATTCAGACCCTGTTGGGTGGTGGTACCGAGATTCTATGACATTTGCCAGCACATTACAATAGTCAATTTTTGTTTAACGTGGTAGAATACATCGGATTCCTATGTATATGACGGGGGAGCGATGGAGCCGGGCGAAGTTATAAAAATGGCGTCTGTTCTAGTCTTTGCCTATCTTCTGGGCTCGATGCCTACGGCAGTTATCGTCTCCAGACGATTTAAGGGCGTGGACATACGCACCATCGGCGACGGCAACATGGGGGCGCGCAACACCTTTCACGCCGTTGGGCCTAAGTTCGGCGTCATGGTGGCCGTCATCGATTTCTTTAAGGGCGCGCTGCCCGTCCTGCTGGCTTATCTTCTGGGGCTGGAGCTGGGCTGGCAGTTCCTGGTCGGCGCGCTGGCTATCCTGGGGCACGATTTCCCCGTCTTTGCCGGCTTCAAGGGCGGGCAGGGGACAGCCAGTTCACTGGGGACGATGGCGGTTTTGTTCCCTATAGCGACCCTGGCCGGGCTGGTTTTTTACGGCGGGCTTTACTTAATTACGAAAAGTTCGAACCTGAGTTGCAGTATCGGCGGCGCCGTCATCGCGGGGATATTGGCGGTGAGCCAGCAGTGGCTGTTATTGGTCTACGCGGTAGCCGTTTTTGTATTTATACCCGCCAAGCTGTTTCTGGATAGCCCCCGCCGCAAGGCGATAGCAGTGGTAAAAAACACCAGAAATTGACCACCTCCTGCCGCCGTCCCTCAGTCTTTCTCCAGCGCCTCCGCCATCTCTTCGGCCCGCTTTCTGACCTCTTTGACGAAGCCGTCCCGGCCCAGCTTGAACCAGTAAGGCTCCCACTCCATCTCGTTGAGGTTTTCAATCAATCCAGGAAGCAGGTCGAAGGGGACGCTGATAATCAACAGCCCTTCGGGGAGGACGCCGCGGGCCTTCATGCTGTAGCCGAGCCCGCTGACGGTCATGTTCAGCTCACCGTTGAGGTAGGGGTGAGCGTACATCCAGGCGCAGGATAGGCAGGTCGTGCCCTTGAACGACCACATCTTGCCGTTGGCGTAGCTGCTGGCCCTCAGTATAATCTCCGCCTGGGTGGGGTTGGCGGTGATAATCAAAAGGTCTGGGTCGGCGGAGAGCTTATCCACCGGAGCGTGGATGATGTATTTCACGGAGTCTTTGGGCAATAGCGGGATGTAATCATAGACGCGGCGGTTGGCGCCGGGATTCTTGAACATGGAGAACATTGAGCCCAGCTGCCCGCTGTACATCATAGGGGGGAAGTCGACCAGACCGACGACGTGCTCGCCGCACTGGACGTTTTCTCGGGTGGCGTAGAAGGGGGGGCTGGTCTGGGCGGCGGCGAACATCTCGCAGATAGCCAGGCTGCCTTCCAGCGGCTTGATGCCCTTCGGTTTGGTCAGCGAGTATTTAACGCCGACGGGCTTTCTTTCGAATTTGAATTTGTCGAATATGGAGTAGTCGAGCATTGCCTTAACCTCCTTTACGTTGCCTTAACGGTTTTTTACTTTCTGCCTCAGGTCGTTAAAGAGTTTATCAACGCGTTTTTTGTGTTCTTCGCCAGTGATTTCGTCGGAGGCCAGCGTCCAGCTCATGTTACGCATATTTTTCAGGGTCTCGTCTAGCTTGTTCCAGGGTATCGAGATGATCATTAAGCCTTCGGGGAGCACTTTCAGGGCGCGCATGCCCAGGCTGATGCCGGTGATGGTCAGGTTCATTTCGCCGCTTATGACGGGGTAGAGGTACATCCAGGCGCAGGCCGCCACCGATGTTCCCTTAGCCGACCACATCTCTCCGGAGGAATAGTTCAGGGCGCGCAGTATGTGGTAGGTCTGGCCGGCATTGGCCGTGATGACCACGACGTCGGGGTCGAAGGTGAGCTGGTCCAGTGATGAGAAGGCGACGTAGTTGACCGAGCCCTTGATCATCTTGGGCAGGTACTGGTAGACCTTACGGTTGGCGCGGGCTTCCTCGAAGAGGTCGTCGGCTTCACCGACCAGCCCGCCGACCAGCATCGGGTCGGGGTCTTCCATCCCCAGTAGCAACGGCTCTACACAGTAGAGGTCTTCTCTTTGCACGTAGAAGGGACGGCTGGTCTGGGCTTCCTTGAACATCTCGCAGAAGGAGAGCCTTTTATCGATTCTCTGGATGCCCTCGGGCTTGACGGGCAGGAGCTTGACGCCGACGGGCTTCCTTTCCAGGTTTAGTTTGTCGAGTATGGAGTAGTCGCGCGGTTTGACAGTCATGGTAACCCCCTTTCGGTCAGGTTATTTCGAGCTGGCTCCGGGCGAGCCTGCCTGATTGTAGCAGTTAATGGCTCGAGGCGCAATGAGGGGAGGGCAAAGTCCTTTGTTGTTGCCAAGCCGAGGTCTTTATAGTAACATTTCGGCTAGTCAGGTAAGACTTAGCGGACTGAAAAAATATTGCGGAAGGAGCCATCATGAATCTAGAACACCTGTTAACCGATGAAGACCGCCAAATCCGGGAGGCAGTAAGGGATTTTACCAAGAAGGAAATCATACCCAATGCCAAGAAACTGGAAGCAGACTATAGTCTGGTTGAGGCAGTCCATCAAAAGCTGGTTGATATGGGTATTCAGGCGTTGGGGTACCCTGCCGAGTACGGCGGGGGGGATGGCACCAATACCGCTCTGGGCATTATCTGTGAGGAGTTGGCCAAAGGTGACGGGGGGATAAGCCTATCCGCAGGTATCAATTGGGGCATTATTCTTAAACCGGCCATAGTGGTCAAAAACAAGACGCTTATGGACAGGTTCATTCCCAGTTTTTGTAGCGGCAAGTTAGCCTATGCCTGCCTTTCCATGACCGATGAAACTGGGGGCGCCGATTCCGAGAATCCTCTGCTGGCGGGTGCCGGGATTAAGACCACCGCCAAGCTTGAGGGCGATGAATATGTCATAAACGGAAACAAGTCCTGGCCGACTCACGGGGGGATTGCGGAGTGCTATTTGACTGTCTGTACCACCGACCCCAGTGCCGGAGACGAAGGTGTTGCCCTGATTTATGTTCCCAAGGATACCCCGGGGCTTTCGTTTGGCAAACCGGAAAAAAAGATGTTATTCAAGACATCGATAAATAGTTCGATACATTACGATAATGTTCGGGTGCCCAAGGAATATCGGCTGGCCGGTCCCGGTATGGATGGTAATATTTACCATTTTCTCGAATCGGGGACCGGCTGGCATTCGGCAACCATGGCCCTGGGCATTGCCGAGCGTGCCTTTGAGATTGTGCTGGAGTATACCGGAACTCGTAAGGGCGGATTTAAACCGGTAAGGCAGCATAGCATGGTGGCCGGGATAATCGCCGATATGGCCGTTGGCCTGGATATGATGCGGGCCAGCATTTATAACCTCAGCGCCATGATGGACCATCTCGATGTCTACGGCCCGCCGTGGTCACCGGCGTTCGTATCCAAGGCGGCCGCCACCAGGGTCTTTGCTGGAGACACTGCGGTGGAGATAGTTAATAAAGGTGCCGAGCTGCTGGGTTCGCTGGCGATTTCCGAGGACTTCCCTTATGAGAAATGCCTGAGGGATGCCAAGGTGACCCAGCTCTGGCTGGGGGGACAGCAAATCTGCCGTTACCGTGTCGCCCGGGGGTATTATGACCTTAAAAACTGGGCTTGATGCAGACCTGAAGATAGAATCTTAAAGCAGGAGGTTTAAAATGGGCAAGGAAATTTCTATTTATAACCTGGCCGATGGTGTGACTGATGAGCAGTACCTGGAGTACGTTAAAAAGGTGAAGGGGCCCTTCCTGGAGAGCCTGCCCTCGGTCAAGAAGTTCGAGCTGGTCAGGATAAAGGGGGCGGTGATGGGGAAATCCCCTTATACCTACATCGGCATCCTGCATTCGGATAACCTGGATGAGTTCTACCAGAAGGGCACCACTACGCCGGAGTTCCAGGACTTTATGAAGGAAGTGCTGCCGATGATCAAAAAGGAAGGCTATCACATGATGTACGGGGAGGAAGTCTATTAAGCGGAAAGGGTCAGGCTTGTCCGGAAGCTATCAAATGCATAATGGAGGAGAGCGGCACGGCGAGCAGATAAACGAAGCCTTGACGTAGCGAACCGAATGAGTTATCTTTTAACCGCTTGCCACCGGTCGGTTTTAAGTGCCCCGTGGCAAGGTTTGGCAGTATAACTTAGTGTCTGCCGGGAGTACCGATAGCAGAGATATGGAATCTGTAAACCCGGGTTCGCATTCTCAAATGATATGGGGTGAGGAAACCTTTACCACCCTAAGCAAAATTTTGGCTACCGCTTCCAGCTTAGATGAATTACTGCCTCTCTTAATCAGACAAGTGGTGGAAACCACATCCCCAGCCACTGCTCGGTCATGCCGGCTGGCGGCAGGTAGGGGACAATATTTGGGGCAAATCACGTCAGCTGAGCTGTTGATTGAATATTCCTGGATAGCTCTCTTGGGTAACAATCCTGTATAACTCAATTCGGCTCTTAGCGCCTAGTTTTCTGTAGATATTCTTGGTATGGGTATGTACCGTCTGCCGGCTGATATAAAGTTTTTCGCCAATTTCATTATCAGATA
>CAZPLG010000066.1:0-5773 GCA_964587415.1 uncultured Dehalococcoidales bacterium
TGGGGGGGGCACAAAACAACGTACGCTGACAGAGTGGCGGTGGGACAGAGAGGCTGGATTCCCGCCTGCGCGGGAATGACGGAGGAAAATAGTTGACAACCTTATGTAAATGCTATACAATCCCCCTACTCTTAAAACCGACATATATTAAGGAGGCAAGAATAGTGCCGAACGGTAAGGTACAGCTTAGCTTCAACAGAGGGGCTTCTCCCATGATGATGCCCTGGGCTTGGCGTGCCGCCAGTTCGGGGACTACGCCTACCTGACCCCCAACTGAAAAGAGCCAACCAAGCCCAAGAAATATAATTCTTGGGCTTTTTGTTTTTACACGCCAGGCCGCAGTTTGACAGCGCAAAGCGCAAACATTAATATCTAAAGAGGTTGCAATATGGCTAAAACCATTGACGAAATAAACGAAAAAATCAAACAGGGCAAAGCGGTGGTGGTTACCGCCGAGGAGATAATAGATATCGCCCGCGAGAGGGGCGTCAAAAAGGCGGCCGAAGAGGTGGATGTGGTCACCACGGGCACCTTCGGGCCGATGTGCTCCTCGGGCGCTTACTTCAATATCGGGCATTCCAAGCCCAAAATAAAGCTCGGCGGCGGCAAAGCCTACCTCAACGATGTCCCCGCCTATACCGGACTGGCGGCGGTAGACCTTTTCATCGGCGCCAACGCCCTGCCCGACGACGACCCCCGCAACAAGCTCTACCCCGGTGAATTCAACTACGGGGGCGGGCACGTCATCGAAGAGCTGGTGGCGGGCAAAGACGTCAAGCTGGAGGCGACTGCCTACGGCACCGACTGCTACCCCCGCAAAAAGCTGGAGACCTGGATTAACATCAAAGACCTCAACGAGGCGGTGTTGTTCAACATCAGGAACGCCTACCAGAACTACAATGTCGCCGTCAACACCTCGGACAAGACAATCTATACCTATATGGGCGTATTGCGGGCAAACCTGGGCAACATCAACTATTCCACCTCGGGGCAGCTTTCCCCCCTGCTCAACGACCCCTATTACAAGACCATCGGCATCGGCACCCGCATATTCCTGGGCGGGGGCGTCGGCTTCGTTGCCTGGCAGGGCACCCAGCATAACCCCAATGTGCCCCGTACTGAAAAAGGCGTCCCCCGTGAAGGGGCGGGCTCGCTGGCCGTTATCGGCGACCTCAAGCAGATGAGCGCCCGCTGGCTGGTGGGCACCAGCCTGCTCGGCTACGGCTGTAACCTCACCGTCGGTATCGGCGTGCCCATACCCATACTCTCCGAGGAAATCTTAAGCTACACCACGGTGACCGACGCCGAGATTTTCGCCGCCGTTACCGACTACTCCGACGCCTACCCAAACATGAAGCCGGAGACGCTGGGCGAGGTCAGCTACGCCGAGCTCAAGAGCGGCAAGGTAAAGCTCAAGGGCAAGGAGATACCCACCGCCTCCCTCTCCAGCTACTCAAGGGCGGTGGAGATTGCCCAAACGCTCAAGGAATGGATAAAAGACGGCCAGTTCCTGCTCACCCAACCGGTGGCGCCGCTGCCGGGGGTGGAGGCGGGCATAAAACTCAAGCCGCTTAAAGAACGGCGTATAGAATAGCCGGCAAGGAGAAGAAAATGGCAGTTGCCAAGAGAATAGTATTACATTTTCCCAAGCGTGTCGTCGACCGCGCCATCGTCTGTCGGCTGGCTAAGGACTACGACCTCGAATTCAACATCCTGAAAGCCCTGGTCACTCCCGAAGAGGAAGGATTGCTTGTCCTGGAACTCAGCGGGGAGCAGGGCGAGTACGATAAGGGCGTCAGATATCTTACCGAGACCGGGGTCAAAATACAATCGCTCAGCCAGGACGTGCTGCGTAACGAAGAAAGGTGCACCCACTGCGGCGCCTGCATCACCATCTGCCCCTCGGGTGCTTTCGAGCTCGACCCCGTAACGCGGCGGGTGGCTTTTTACAACGAAAAATGCGTGGCTTGCGGGCTCTGCATCAAAGCCTGCCCACCGCGAGCTATGGAGGTGCACTTCTAGCCCATGTATCAACCGAGAACCTACCGCCACTGGGTCAAAGATAAAGGGCTGGTTTCCTTCAACGTAGTCGTCGAGGAGACCGACCTCTATATCCGCGCCCATAGCGACCTGAAACGAAAAGCCCTAAGGCTGGTGGAGAAATACCGCCAGCAACTGGAGAGCTATATCGAGCGCCACCCGGCATTCTTAACCTCGCTGGAACCACTCGCCGTCGGCAGCGACGCCCCGCACATCGTAGCCGAGATGGCGGAGGCGGCAAAGAAGGTCGGGGTAGGCCCTATGGCAGCGGTGGCGGGGGCTATCGCCGAATTCGTCGGCAAAGAGCTTCTTGAATCCTCGCCGGAGGTTATTGTAGAGAACGGCGGCGATATCTACCTCAAGAGCTCAACTGACCGCACCATCGGGATTTATGCCGGCCAGTCGCCCCTGACGGGCAAGGTCGGGCTGGAAGTCAGGGGCAAGGATACGCCCATCGGCATCTGCACCTCTTCGGGGACGGTGGGGCACTCGCTGAGCTTTGGGCAGGCAGATGCGGTGATAGCCCTTTCTAAGTCAACCGCCCTGGCTGACGCCGCCGCTACAGCTATAGGCAACATTATCAAAAGCGCCGATGACATCCCCCGCGCCATCGAGCGCGCCATTAGCATTAAAGGGCTGAATGGAATTATAATCATTAAAGATGATAAAATAGGTTTTTGGGGCAAGGTTAAAGTCCTCCCCATATCGGAGCGGGAAAAAGAAGAAATACCGACCTCTCAGGGAGCTCTATGAAAAAACCGCAGCTAAACAGTAGATTGCGCTGGATAGTAATCATCGTCATCCCCTGCATCTTGCTGGGGCTGATGATGCTGGTGGCCGGCATCGGTAAGCTACCGGGGTTAACCGAGCTCGGGACGTTCCCGGGGCAGACCGAATTTTTTGATGTCATCTTCGGGCCTCTCTGGCCAACCGTAGCCTTTTTCATCACCGATATTCTCCCCTGGGTCGAGGTGGTGCTGGGGTTAGCCCTGGTCCTGGCCATATACCCCAGAATCGCCGCCGTGATCAGCCTGCCGCTGCTGGCTGGCTTTATGACCAGCAATATCTGGGCGATAGCTCACGGTGAGACATTCGGTAGCTGTGGCTGTTGGGGGGTATTCGAAAGCCTTTTCGGCAACACAACCCCAATACAAGCCCTGGGTATGGATATCGTGCTTCTTTTCTTCGCCTTAATCATAATATTCTGGTACCCCGCACCCTTTTTAAGCTTTCAATCATGGTTTAGAAAACGAAAAGGAGAGAGTAGTAAATGATAAAACCTGTTGCGCGTAAGTCTAAATGGCTGGCCGGCCTAATCCTGGTCACTGTTGCCGCCCTGCTTATCAGCGGCGGTTGCGTGGTCAACGAGCTGCCGGCTATCTCCGACCTGGCTATTACCTCCCAGGGCGAGATAAATCCGGGAGTAACCGCCCAGATCAGTTGCACCGCCATAGACCCCGATGAGGACGAGTTGACCTACACCTGGACGGCGGACGGCGGCAATATCTCCGGTTCGGGGGCTCACATCTACTGGGTAGCGCCCGAGCTAACGGGGACATATACCATCAACGTCGAAGTAAGCGACGGCGATGATATCGTCACCGACCTGCTGACCGTAACCGTGCTCGCCCCCAACACCCCCCCCACTATCGAGTCTCTGACCACGGATTGTCCGAGGGTAAAAAAGGCTGGGACCGGTACCATTACCTGCGTGGCCTCGGACCCCGATGGAGACGAGCTGACCTATAGCTGGTCAGCGGAAAGAGGTGCCATCTCCGGGGAAGGCCCCGAGGTTACATGGACAGCGCCCAGTGAGTTCGGGACCCACGTCGTCATCGTCACTGTAACCGACGGTCGGGGCGGCGAAGCCACTAACGAAATCTCACTTATAGTTTGCACCTGTGGTAGTGCCTGCGACTAAAGAAGAGCACAGCCAAAAAGAGCCGTAGTTAAAGATAGAAGGGGGTAAAAATGGCCAAACGGCGGGTAATGCTTACTTATCGCCCGGAGATAAGCTCGGATCCGATTATCTATACCCTCGGACAGCAGTTCAACCTGGCTACCAATATCCATCGCGCCGACGCCACCGAGAATAAAGGCTGGATAGAGCTGGAGCTCGAGGGCGCGGAGAAGGATATTGAAGCCGGCATCGCCTGGGCTATCTCCAAGGGGGTGAGGGTTGACCCGGTAGGTGAAGGCGAATAGAGAGTCTATAACTATTGACTCAGGTTACGCCGTTTAAGCCACTTCTGCTTCTGAGCGAGCCTTGTCGGCTCGTCAGCGGGCTGATAACCGGCTAAGAATTCATCCTTAAACGAGAGGAAGGTGCCATCTTGGATGGCACCTCTTATTTTAGCCACCAGCTCGGCGATAAAATTCAGGTTATGAATAGTGGCTAAGCGGTAGGCTAAAAGCTCGCCGCAGTTGAAGAGGTGATGGAGATAGGCGGCGGAGAAATTACGGCAGGTGTAGCAGTCGCACCCAGCGACGACGGGCTGCTCCATCTCTTTATAGACGGCATTGCTGATATTTTTCCTCCCCTCCCAGCTAAAGAGGGCGCCGTTGCGGGCGACGCGCGTGGGCAGGGCGCTGTCGAAGATATCCACCCCCCTGGCGACGGCCTCGACAATATCTTCGGGAGAACCGACCCCCATCAGGTAGCGCGGCTTGTCTTTGGGAAGGCAGGCTACCGTCTCTTCAATCATAGTTAGGGTTGTTAGCTTGGGTTCGCCGATGCTCAAGCCGCCGATGGCATAGCCGGGGAAGTCTAAAGAGCTAAGGTATTGCGCCGACTCTTGCCTGAGTTCAGCGGACATCCCGCCCTGCACGATGGCGTAGAGCGCCTGGTCGGGGCGCTTCTGAGCCTTGAGGCACCTCTCCGCCCACCGATGCGTCCTTTCCGTGGCTCTCTTTACCTTCGAAGGGCTGTCGTCGTGCGCCGGACACTCGTCCAGAACCATGATGATGTCGGCGCCCAGGCTTTCCTGATATTGAATGGCCAGCTCCGGAGTGATATGGTGTCGGCTGCCGTCGATATGGGAACGAAAGGTGACGCCGTCGTCGCTCACTTTGCGCAGCGGCGACAGGCTGAAAACCTGGTAGCCGCCGCTGTCGGTGAGAATCGCCCCCTCCCAACCCATAAAGTTATGTAAACCGCCCGCCTTCTCGATGACATCTATCCCCGGCCTCAGGTAAAGGTGGTAGGTGTTAGCCAGGAGCATTTTGTAGCCCAGCTCCTCGACCTCATCCGGGGTCAGCGTCTTGACCGCGCCCTGGCTGCCCACGGGCAGAAAAATCGGCGTGGGCACTTTTCCGTGCGGCGTGAGTAGTTCACCGGCACGTGCCTGGCTCCGGGGGGAGGTCTTTAGCAAACGAAAGCTGTGCACTACTCTATCAAACGCTCGGCGATTATATTGCGCTGTATTTCCGCGATGCCGACGTATATCTCAATCATCTTAGCGTCGCGGTAGAGCCTCTCCAGCGGCATGCTGGTCATGGTGCCGTAAGAACCACCGACCTGCATCGCCATACCGGTGACCGCGACAGCCACCCGTGAACTAAAGAGCTTGGCTAGCGACGACTCGTATTTTATGTCAAGCCCCTGGTCGCGGGTGAAGGCGGTCCTATATACCAGCAGCCTGGCCGCCTCTATGCGGCTGGCCATCTCGGCTAAATGCCATTGGATAGTAGGCAGCTTGGCAATCGGCTTGCCCAGCGCCTTCCTCTGTTTGGC
>CAZPLG010000067.1:0-5770 GCA_964587415.1 uncultured Dehalococcoidales bacterium
TGGCGGTCGGCGAACCAGTGGCAGGCGGCGGGCGCGCCGTAGCGCAGCATCTCCTCGGTCAATATCAGGCGGTCGATATAAGAGCGCCCCTGCCCCCCGTACTCCTTGGGCCAGGTCAGGCCAATCCAGCCTTTCTTAGACACCCGCTTGGTGAACTCGGGGTCGTGCCCCATTATCCAGGCGTCGCAACTGGGCTCCCACAGCCCCTGCTTTATCTCGCCCTCCAGAAAGTCGTCAATCTCCTGCCTGAATTTCTCCTGCTCCTCACTCAGTCTAAAATCCATGGTTCGGTTCTCCCTTTCTAAGGTTGGTCTTTAATTTATCAGAAATCCGAATAGGGGTTAAGTCCCCTTTATTGCCAGGCACGTCACGGTTCGGGAGATGCCAGCAATGGGGTGAATGCTACCGGTAACCAGGTCGCCGATGTCGTTCAGGCTGTCGCCCTCCATTATAGCGATTATATCATAAGGACCGGTTACGACATCAACCGACTTCATCCCCTTCAGCTTTTTCAGGGAATTGGCTACGTCCTTATTCCTACCCACCGCCGTTTCAATCAGCACAAAAGCCTTGGCTTGCATTGAGTCACCTCCTTGTAGTGTGCCCTTCAGGTTTTGGGCAAATCCGGGGGATATACCAATATATACATATACCTTTAATAGGGGCATAGTGTCAAGGTTTGCCCTATCCTTGACAGCGGGTAGTTGGCTCGGCTTATAATAAGTTCAATTTAGTTTTTGAAAACTCGTCCGGGAGGAGTGTTTTGGATTATTTCTTAACCGAGCAACAAAAGGAAATCAGGAATTTAACGCGCACCATCGCCGAGGAACAGGTGCTGCCGGTACGGGCGGCGCTCGACGAGAAAGAAGAGTTCCCCTGGGAGATAATGAAAATACTGGCTGACGCCGGCCTCTTCGGTGTCTATATCCCCGAAGAGTACGGGGGGTTGGGTGGCGGTCTTCTCGACCTCTGCCTGGTGGTGGAAGAACTGAGCCGGGTGTGCAGCGGGATAGCCGTCAGCTACGCCGCCAGCGGCCTGGGGACGTTTACCCTGCTGCAGTACGGCACCGACGAGCAGCGCCAAAAATACCTGCCCGATGTCGCCAGCGGCCGGAAACTGGCTGCCTTCGGCCTGACCGAGGCCGACGCCGGCAGCGACGCCGGCGGTATCAAGACCACGGCTACGCCCACCAAGGGTGGCTATATCCTTAACGGCACCAAGCAGTTCATCACCAACGGCGGCGACGCCGAAATCAATACCGTTATCGCTCTGACCGATAAGTCCAAGGGTCCCCGCGGCGCCAGCGCCTTCATTGTCGAAAAAGACACCCCCGGCTTTACCTTCGGCCGTAAGGAGAAGAAGCTGGGCATCCGCGCCTCCTCAACCAGGGAGCTGGTCTTTGAGGACTGCCTCATCCCCGCCGAGAATATCATCAACAAGGAGGGGATGGGCTTTATCCTGACCATGAAGCTTTTAGACCGCTCCCGCCCCGGTTTGGGCGCCCAGGCGCTGGGGCTGGCGCAGGGGGCTTTGGAGGCAGCGGTGGGCTACGCCAAGGAGCGTATTCAGTTCGGCCACCCCATCTATGCCCAGCAGGCCGTCCAGCAGATGCTGGCCGATATGGGGATTCAGGTGGAGGCGGCGCGGGCGCTGGTCTATTCTACCGCCCGCATGATAGACGCTGGCGCTAAGGACTTCACCCGCGAGTCGGCGATGTGCAAGGTCTTCGCCTCGGACACCGCGATGAGGGTTACCACCGACGCTATGCAGGTCTTCGGCGGCGTGGGCTATATGCGCGATTACCCCATCGAGAAGATGTTCCGCGATGCCAAGATTACCCAGATATACGAAGGCGCCAACCAGGTCTTGAGGGGCGAGATTGCCTTCGGGCTGCGTAAGAAGAAGGCGTTCGAGATTTAGCTCTTCGGCTTGCAGTACACTTCATACTCGGCTTATAATTAAGAGGCTTATCCCCATAAAGGATATTATAAAATGCAGATAAACGTAGCCCAACAACTCAGGTCGGCCATCGGCGCCGTGAAGGAACACGAAGTCGACGTGGTCACGGATGTTACCGGTGACGGCAACGCCAGCCGTCTTCAGGGCAAGGTCAGCCTGACGCGCACCGACCGCGGCGTCCTGCTCAAGGGCGTGCTCAGGGCCGAGCTCGAACTGGCCTGCAGCCGCTGTCTGAACCCGTTCCAGTGCCCGCTGACCCTGAGAATCGAGGAGGAATACTTTCCCACCGTGGACGTGGTCAGCGGCGCGCCGCTGCCTGTTCCCGACGAGTTCGGCTGCTTTACCATCGACGAAAATCACGAGCTTGATTTAACCGATGCCGTGCACCAGTACGCGCTGCTGGCGGTTCCGATGAAACCTCTCTGCCGCCAGGACTGCGCCGGGCTCTGCCCCGTTTGTGGCCAGAATCTTAACCTGGGGGAGTGCCAGTGCCTGCCCCCGGAAGCCGACCCTCGCTGGGCCAAGCTGAAGGAAATCGGTCTTAGCCAGTAACGACTCGGCGAGCGAAGAGAAAGGAACACTGTAATTATGGGAGCTTTACCGAAGAGAAAATACGCTAAGGCGCGCCAGGGTAAAAGGCGCAGCCACTTTGCCGTAAATCCACCCGCCCTGGAAGAGTGCCCCCAGTGCCATAGTCCCAAGCTACCTCACCATGTCTGTCCCACCTGTGGAAGCTATGCCGGCCGGGATGTCATCGAAGTTAAAACCCCCAAGAAGAAGCCCACGGCATAAACTGTCTTATCAGCTTTAGATGTTTGGAGAAAGGATGCTATGGCTGAGTTAGTTAAGGTAGCCTATGTCTTTCCCGGTCAGGGCTCTCAGTGGGTAGGCATGGGGCAGGACCTCTGCCAGGATTTCGAGGCGGCTAAGACCGTCTTCGACCAGGCCGATGAAGCCCTGGGCTTTGCCCTCTCCCGCCTCTGCTTCGACGGCCCCGAGGACGAGTTGCTCCAGACGGTTAACGCCCAGCCCGCGATAGTAACCGCCAGCTTTGCCTGCCTGGAAGCCAGCCGCGAGGCGGGGGTTGAGCTACCGCCCGCCAGCTTTGTCGCCGGCCATAGCCTGGGCGAGTACACGGCGCTGGCGGCGGCGGGCGTGCTCGATTTCGCCACCGTCGTCTATCTGGCGCGGGAGCGCGGGCGGCTGATGCACGAGGCCGGGCAGATGACCCCCGGGGGCATGGCGGCCATAATCGGTCTCGACGAGGCGCCGCTGTCTGAGCTCTGCGCCGAGACTGGCGCCCAAATTGCTAACATCAATTGCCCCGGTCAGATAGTAATCAGCGGCGCCGAAGATAACCTGAATCAGGCCGTGGAGCTGGCTAAAAGCAGGGGAGCGCACCGCGCCATCCCCCTGCAGGTGAGCGGCGCCTTTCACACCCCGCTGATGCAGCCCGCCGTCGATGGCATGGCTCAAGCCATCGCCAAACTCAGCTTTAACGACCCCACCACCCCCATCATCGGCAACACCATCGCCCAGCCCCTCGCCACCGCCGCGGCGGTCAAGGAAGAACTGCTCTACCAGCTCTGCAACTGCATCCAGTGGCAAAGCTCAGTGGAATATATGATTGCTCAGGGCGTATCCACCTTTATCGAAATAGGGCCCGGCAAGGTGCTGGCGGGCTTAATCAAGCGTATTGACAGGAATGTTAAAATCCTTAATATCGGCGATGCCGAATCGGTCCGGAATTTCACCGTCGATTAGGAGCGAGGTTAAAAATGAATATCTCTACCAGGGTAGCCATAGTCACCGGCAGCGGCCGGGGCATCGGGCGGGTCATCGCCCTCAAGCTGGCCGAAAGCGGCATCAGGGTGGTGCTCAACGATGTCGGCGACGTCAAGCCGGTGGAAGCGGTGGCGAAGGAAATCAAGACCATGGGTGTGGAATCCCTCCAGGTTATGGCTGATGTCAGCTCAAGCGCGGATGTCACCCGCCTCCTTGACGAGACCATGTCCGCCTACAAGCGCGTCGACATCCTGGTAAATAACGCGGGCATCGCCCGTGACCAGCTCCTGCTGCGGATGTCGGAAGAGGACTGGGACAAAGTCCTGGCCGTAGATTTAAAGAGCGTCTTTCTCTGCACCAAGGCTGTTTTGCGGCCGATGGCTAAACAGCGCTGGGGACGGGTTATCAATATTTCCAGCATTGTCGGCAGAATCGGCAACAAAGGCCAGGCTAACTATGCCGCGGCTAAAGCGGGCGTTATCGGCTTTACCCGCGCCGTGGCTAAGGAAGTGGCTTCCCACGGCGTCACCGTCAACGCTATCGCCCCCGGCTTTATCGATACCGAAATGACCCGTGGGCTCAAAAAGGACTGGCGCCAGGAGCTTAAAAAGCTCATCCCCCTGGGCGAGTTCGGCACCCCCCGCGATGTGGCGGAAGCCGTCGCCTTCCTCGCTTCCGAGGGGGCGGGCTATATCACCGGGCAGGTCCTGGGGGTTGACGGGGGCATGTAGCTTCCGGGCTGGCTTTGGTCGAATCGCTTAACACTTCACCGGTTGCGTATTTATAACTAAGTGCTATAATATGTTGTTAATTTTTGAGGGACATATATGGGGTTACGACGTAAAGCTCGGGTGATAGCCCTCCAGGTCTTATATGAGGTCGACTCCGCAGGGCATGATATGGAGCGCGCCTTAGCCCCTTTTCTGGCCGACGGCAGGCTGAACGAGGAAAACGCCGTCTTTGCCCGGCATCTGGCTAGCGGCGTGCTTGAAGGTAAGGATGAAATAGACCGGTATATCAAGCAGTTCGCCACCGCCTGGCCGTTGGAACAGATACCGGTGGTGGACAGGAATATTTTAAGACTTGCAATATTTGAAATTTTGCTTGATAATAGTGTGCCAATTAAGGTCGCTATAAATGAGGCGGTTGAGCTAGCCAAGCTCTTTGGCAGCAACAACTCACCCAGGTTCGTTAACGGTGTCCTGGGCTCGGTTAGTCGAACCGCTTCTAGAGAGAAAGATTAGGGAGGTAGAAAATGCCCACAGTTTTTGAGAGGGTGAAAAAGATTGTTGTTAATCAGCTAGGCGTGGATGAAGAGGAAGTTGTGCCTTCGGCCAATTTCGTTGACGACCTGGGTGCTGATTCTCTGGACCTGGTCGAACTGGTGATGTCCCTGGAAGAGGAGTTCAGCGAGGAAGGCCAGAAGGTTGAAATATCGGATGAGGATGCGGAAAAGATAGCCACCGTCCAGGATGCCGTTGACTATATTCACGACCGGGGCGTCAAGGACTGACCGGATAGTATATATCCCTGCGGGAGGATAACGAAAAGAGGGGCATTGCCCCTCTTTTACTATGTTAAACTATATAACTATTTCTCTATGGTGGACTAAAACCACCACCAGAAACTTGTGCTCCACCAGGCTGCGGCTATTATCCAGAAGACAATCCCTATCATACCGATAATGCCCAGCACCAGCCCGGCCACGGCCAGGCCCCTGCCCTTGAGGTAGGGGTCTTTGTTGGTCTGGCTTATACCTATGGCTCCGAAGATGATGGCCAGGATGGATATACCCAGAATTCCCAGAATGAGCGAGGCGATAGCCATGCCGCTGGTTCGCTCTCCTGTCGCCGCCGCTCTGGGAGTGGGGGCTGCCGCTGCCGCCGGCGCTTTTGTCTGGACTAGTGCCGCGCCGCACTTGGTGCAGAATTTGCTGTCGTCGGGGTTTTTCTCACCGCATTTGGGACAAAACATTTCGGTCTTGCACCTCCTTGCTGGTTAGTTGCCTAGATTGTAACCGTTTTT
>CAZPLG010000068.1:0-5672 GCA_964587415.1 uncultured Dehalococcoidales bacterium
TCATAGAGAACGGCGGCGATAAAGAGGGGGTTATCCAGGGCGGGTTCGCCGATAAGCTGCATCTCCGCCATCGGCTCCTGGAACTCGACCAGGACCTCCACCGCCGCCTGCTCTGCCGCCTGTTCCTGATCAGCTTCGCTCAAGCCCATTGCCGCCGCTGCTTCTCTGGCCTGAGCCGCCGCCTCTTCCTGGGCGAGGGCAATATACTCCTGGAATTCCAGCCGCGCCTGGCTCGCCTCGTCAATAGCGGCACGGAGCACGGTCAGGGGGCTGATAATGTAACGGTAGCGCCCGTCGGCGGAAAACTGCTGCTCGAACTTGGAGAGGACAGCCAGGTTAGTCGTCGAGAAGATATCGTCGAGGCTGCCTTTGAGCAGAACGGTGATGGGGTCGCCGCCGAACTGTTCTTCATAGCGCGCGTTGTCCTGGGCTATTTCCGAGCTGGGGGAAACCAGGGCATCGAAGCCGGTCTCGGAGTTGAGCATGGTAGCCCCGGGGATGGCGGCGCCGCTGAGCAGCAAAACGATTAACAGCAGCCACCAGGAACGGCGTAAGACAAAACGCGCCAGCGCTTCGGTTATTCTTTTCATCGGGCACTACCTCTCGACTTTGCCTCTGGCTCCATGGAGATATTGTTAAGCGGAAATCGTTTCCTGTCAAGTACCATAAAGCGAGTCCAGGTCCCTATTTTAGTCAAAAATTACCCCCCTCCCTATTGGGGAGGGGGGTTTAAAGCTATTTACCGGAGGCTAGCGGGGGGTCACCAATAGTCTTCGGAGGTTGCCGACCTCTTGCCTAACCAAAGGCCGAGGAACAAGATAAGAACTGCCCCGATACCGATGAGGGTATAGATCAGCCAGCCCGGCATGCTGAAGGTCGTGCCGACGGTAAACCTGGTGCCGCTGGTCCACTCACCGGCATTGGAGGCGGCGTCTTTAGCTCTCACCCGCCAGTAGTAAGGGGCCTCTTCGCCAGCGGACTCCAGCTCCTCCGCGTCGCTGAGGGTATAGGCCGATGTGGGCAGCCCGATTTTATTAACCAGGATAGAATCGGTGGTGAACTGGCTGTTGGTAGCCACCTGGAGCTCATAGGTCATAGGCAGGCTGGCGTCGCTAACGTCAGTCCAGTCGAATTCAGCCTTCGAGTCCGCCTTGGTATCCATTTCGGGCAGCAGCGTTGTTGGCAGCGCGGGAGGTGTTGACTCCATAAAAAAGGAAGTCTGGTCAGTATTTTCACCATCAGTGACCGTTATGACGTGCATCCCGCCTGCGCTGGGAGGAACTTCAAAGGTATAGGAAAAGCTCCCGTCGGTCAGGCTGTTAGTAATAAACGTAACTGGTGTAGAAGCGGCGTAGGTGATGGTTATCTGCCAGTTAACCCTAAAGCCGCTGCCACTAAGCGTTACCTCTTCACCGACATGGCTAGGCGCAGTAGCGTTGGCACCCGAGCTGAGAGTGAGGCTGGTACTGATACTGAACTCTGTATCGGCTTTGTTGTTATCATCATCCTTCACCTCAATCTCGTAGGTTCCCGGCTCCACTTCGGGCACATTAAAGGTAGACTCAAAGCTGCCATATTTATCAGTATCACTATCTCCACCTATATTCATGGCATTACCATCAAAGGTGATGGTAATATACTGCTTGTCACCAAAGCCGGTACCATTAACCGTTATCTGGTCACAGGGTGCCCCTGAAGGGGGGTCGATGGTTATTGCCGGCAGCACAGTGAACTGGAAATCGCCTTCTTTATCTTCAACTTTAGCGGTTACGGTGTGGACGCCCACGATGCCCGCCGGAACGGTAAAATAGCTGACAAAATCGCCATGGCTATCCGTCTCGCTATCTCCACTGTCGATAGGAACACTAACACCGTCGTATTCTAGGGAGATGTTTTCTCTATCCTCAAAGCCAACGCCTTCAATCTTAGCGCTGGTGCCTACCGGACCCTCAGCCGGAGTTATCTGACTAATGCCGATAACGACGAACTCATCAATGGTTAATATTTCGTTATTACCCGAATAGGTAGTATATATGTAATAGGTGCCACCGTGTACCACCTCATCATCATCTCCGTCATTGAGCTCGTCAGGAATATCGAAAGTGGTAGAGAATGAACCCCCGCCATAGGGACTACCCGACTCGTAAGTAACGACTCTTTTGGGCCCATGGTAGATAGTAACCTCATCATCGATCTCATCACCCGTGCTCGCCACCTGGCTGGAGAAGTAGATGTAAACCGCAGAGGCAGGGGTGAAATTCTCACCTTCGATACTAATATGGGTGCCGATTTCACCCTCCTCAATATTGAGGGTAATGCTGCCAGCCAGGACCGGAGTAGCCGGTATGGCTATCATCAAAAGGGAAAGAACAACAGCTACAGCTAAAATTCTAAAAAACCTATTGTGTTTCACCTTATTACCTCCCTAATCTTACACCTAAGTTGGCTTGAAACTTATCTAAATAATAAGCCAGAGGCGGAGGCTATGTCAATTGTTACTTTTGCAACGACAAAATAGCGTTGACGGTAATAGAACAAGTGTGCTAGTATGGCGGCACCGGTTCGAGAGTTAAGAAATGGTTTTGGATGAGAGCGATTTGGATTTGTTGCCGGAGTTTTGTCGATACCAGGACGATGGGTGCGAATTTGCCGACTCATGCTTAAACTGCCCGTTTCCCGAATGTATCTACGCCCAGCCCGGAGGCAGGCAGCAGTGGCTTAAAAAGTTAAGGGACAAAGAGGTGCTGCAATTACAAACTAGCCAGGGTAAGGGCGATATTTCGCTGCTGGATATCGGCTGCCAGCTGAATTTTAGCCCCGGCTATGTTACCGCCCAGGGCAACGAAGTCAGTTCGGGGCCCACTTTTATTCTTGACGCTTACGAGCATACCAGCGCCGGCGGCAAAGCCAGCCTGGTCCTTAACGCCGCCGACGGCTGGAGCCTTATCGAAAACTGGAGGGCGAGACACCAGTTCCGCTGGAACAAGCAAAGCGAGGAGATGAGCGTCAAAGAGATTCTCGCCTTTGTGCTGGGCAGGGTGGGGCTAAAGCTGGAGGTGAAGTCCGCGTCTTCGGCTTTGACCAGCGAATACCCCGATTTCGCCATCAACCCCGGTAATGGCGGCGACGCGGTTATTAAAAAGCTGCTTTCCTTCGTCCCCGATGTCCTCTTCATCGAGGGGAACAAAGCCTACGTGGTAAATCCCCTGGCCGACGATAGCTCCGATTACGCCTACGGCTCGGCCCACCCACTGTTCGAGGGCAGATACAGGACTGAGGCAGATAAGCTTAACCGCCTCCAGATCGAGGGCTACGACCCGTCGGAGGAGGAGCCCATAGTCGTGGACACCTTCGCTTGGGAAGAGATAGACCGGCTCTACGACCGCACCGGAAGACTCGAGGACAGGAACATCGAAAGCATCGCCAGCGCCGAGGCTAGAGGTGAAAGCTACCTGAGAAAGATGGCGATGGCGGCGGTCAACGGCGCTATTCTGATTCCGGTCAACTGCGGGCAACAGCTATACGACGTGGTCGACATCACCGACAGCCGCACCGGGCTTTCCACCGCCAAGAGGCGCGTCAACGGGCTGACGCTGGTCTATAGCCCACAAAGGGGAGAATATCGACAGCGGTTGTTACTGGGTGGGGTATAGGGGAAACTGGATTCCCGCCTTCGCGGGAATGACAAAATGGGGCAGGGGTAGGGCGGCGTAACCCAAAGGAATTCTAGAGGGAGAATCCCCTCTAAGGGTGGGCAGGGTGGGTCAAAACAACGTTCGCTAAACAAGGTGGGGTGAAAAAGGAGGATGCCATGAGGCTGAAGAAAGCAATCCTGAAAAGTTTCAACTCCGGCGACTACACAGCTACCATCCAGCTCAGCGGCAGCTATAAGGTATATTTGCAGGGCGTCGCCGTGGCACGCAACATACCCGCCGCCGAGATGGCGCTGGGACGAAAGGTGGCGGTTATCTTTTTCGACGAGCATAACGCCCGAGACGCCGTGGTGGCGGCGGTCTATAGCTAATCCCCTCCTTGACGGCTAAAGCTGCAGGCTATACAATGGCAAAGCTGTCAAAATGACCAAGAAATACGACGTTATCATTGTCGGCGGCGGGCCTGCGGGCATCTTTGCCGCCTTAGAGCTGGCTCCCGACGACCTCAAGATTCTGCTCATCGAAGAGGGAAGGGATATCGACAAGCGCCAGTGCCCGGCGCGGGACACCGGCCTGCCCTGCCCTCCCTGTACGCCCTGCAACCTGGTCTGCGGACTGGGCGGGGCGGGGGCCTTCAGCGACGGCAAGCTGACCCTGACATCAAAGGTGGGCGGCAGGCTGCCCAGCTACCTCGGGGAAGACCAGACCGAAGCCCTTATAAAATACGTTGACAAGGTATATCTTAAGTTCGGCGCCCCCGATAAGCTCTACGGCACCGGGAAGAAGGTTGACCAGCTGCGCAGCCAGGCCGACCTGGCGGGACTAAAGCTGGTGCCGATGCCCATCCGCCACCTCGGCACCGAGCACTGTCGGCTGGTGCTAAAATCGATGTGGGACTACCTCAGTCCGCGTATCGAATCGAGGCTGCGGACGGCGGTGGCTTCCATCGATGTCGAAAAGGGCAAGGTTAAAGGGGTCAAGACCGAGGCCGGGGAGAGCTTTGCCTGCGACTACCTGATTCTGGCCCCGGGCCGGGAGGGGGCCGACTGGCTGGCCCAGGAAGCCGAGCGGCTCAAGCTGACCATGCACAGCAACCCCGTCGACCTGGGGGTGCGGGTGGAGGTGCCGGCGGCGGTAATGGCGCCGCTGACCGATGTGCTTTACGAATCGAAGCTGGAGTTTCTCTCCAAGAGCTTCGACGACCGGGTGAGGACATTTTGCATGTGCCCCGGAGGCGAGGTCATCATGGAATCTACGGGCGGCTGCGACCCGGTAATAACCGTCAACGGGCACAGCTACGCCGAGCGCAAGACCGAAAACACCAACTTCGCCCTGCTGGTGAGCACCGCTTTCACCAAGCCCTTTAACCAGCCCATCGCCTACGGGCGGTACCTAGCGCGGCTGGCTAATATCCTGAGCGGCGGAGTGCTCTTGCAGCGCCTGGGCGACCTGATGGAGGGTCGGCGCTCCACTCCGGAACGTATCGAGCGGGGCCTGACCAAACCTACCCTGCAGAACGCCACCCCCGGCGACCTCAGCTTCGCCCTGCCCTATAGATATCTCACCGACCTGGTGGAGATGCTGCAGGCTATGGATAAGCTGGTTCCGGGAGTAGCTTCGCACCACACCCTGCTCTACGGCATCGAGGTCAAGTTTTATTCCTCCCGCCCCCAGCTCAGCCCCGGCCTGGAGACTGAGGTCGGCAACATGTTCGCCGTCGGCGACGGTGCCGGCGTCAGCCGCGGCTTAATCCAGGCGTCGGTATCGGGCGTAGTCGCCGCCCGCGAGATAGTAAGCCGCAAAAAGCGGTAAAGCGCAGTTGCACCCCCCCACCCCCAATTTTATCTATTCCCACCCGCCACCCTTTTAAGGTAAAGAGGGGGCTTTTACCCCACAAAAACTTCGTTTTTGCGGGGGTCCCGAATTTGCCCCCTCTTCAACTCCCCCAAAAATTACACGGAGTGGTGGGGGGAGAAGTCTATAGAGGTGACACCTCGGTAGGGCAGGTATTGGGTGGGA
>CAZPLG010000069.1:0-5652 GCA_964587415.1 uncultured Dehalococcoidales bacterium
TCCGTCCAGACCTTGCGCGGCAGTTCCATCTTGTCCACCTGCTTGAAGTCGAACTTCTTAAAGAGGTCGGGGCGGTAGGTCAGGCAGAAGACAGTGGCGATGCCCAGCTCCTCGGCTTCTTCCATGCAGGCCTTGACCAGCTCGGCGCCGATGCCCTTATCGCGGCTGTCCTCGGCTACCGCCAGCGACCTTATCTCGGCCAGGTCGGACCAGAAAACGTGCAGCGCCACGCAGCCGAGCAGCTTGTCGCCGTCCTTAGCCACGAAACAGTCCCTCATGTTCTCGTAGAGCTCGCTTAAGGAACGGGGCAGCATTTCGTCCTTTTCGGCGAAGTGGTTGATGAGCTTATGCATCTGGGGGACGTTGCTGATTTTGGCTTTTTCTATATTCAACTCAGTGCTTTCCTTTCATTTTTTGCTCCAGGGAGCTGTAGAAGGCGTTTTGGGGGTGAATCCGCAGGAAACAGGCTTTAGTAGAGCTATGCCGGACGGTGATGACGGCGCCGTCGGCCAGAGGGGGATTGACATGGCCGTCGATGCTCAGCGTCGCCTCGTGGACGGTGGCCAGGCGCAGCTTGACCACCGCCGTCGACGGCAGAACCAGGCTGTAGCCCGGGCTGAGGTGGGGCAGTATCGGCAAGAGCAGGAATTCCTTTGCCCGGGGGTGGAGGATGGGGCCGCCCGCCGACAGCGAATAGCCGGTGCTGCCGGTGGCGGTAGCCACCACCACGCCGTCGGCCTTATAGGTGGTCAGCTTCTGGCCATCGATAGTGGCCTCGATATTGACCACCCGCGCCACCGCCCCCCGCGCCACCACGACATCGTTCAGGGCGTAATAGGTGGTGCCGTCGGCGTCGATTGAGGCTTCGAGCATGGCCCTTTCGTCGAGCCAGCCCTTGCCCTCGAGCAGGGCGGGCAGTTTTTCCTTGACCTCGGCGGCGCCAAGCTCGGTCATAAAACCCAGCTTGCCCATGTTGATGCCGGTGATGGGGACGGGCGCTTTAGCGACGGCGGTTATCTGAGCCGCCCTGAGAATCGTGCCGTCGCCGCCGATGCTGAGAATCAAATCGGTGCCGTCAACCTTAAGTTTTGCCTGCTCGCCCTCCCAGGCCGAGCAGAGCCATACCGATATGCCGCGGGCGGTCAGGAAAGCCTTGACTTCCTCGGCCATGCCGCGGGCGGCTTCGTTCATGGGATGGTAGAGGATACCGATTTTTTTCATAGTTTATTACCGCTTGTCATCACAGCGAAAATCACCGCTAAGGCAGCCCAAAGTGTAGCATCGCCCCCTCTAGGTGTCAAGGCGGGGGGTCAGGGGAGCCTTGGGACGCCTGGCGCCGACAATGATGGTGCCCGCCACCCCGACCAGGAAGCCCAGCGGGCAGACGAAGAGCACCATGACGAAGAGGAAGAGTTCGTCGCCGCCGATCAAGAAGTCGGTGGAGAAACCGGAGACCAGGTTATACAGCAGGACACTGACCAGCACACCCGCCGCCGAAGCCCCGGTGAGAATGAAGAACGCCCTGAGCCCGCCAGAGACGTTGCCCCGAAGGCTGAAGATGATAAGGACAACGCCTAAAACGGAGAAGAGGACGAAGGGCGACAGAAACCAGAGGGAACCGACAAGCGGCTCGCCGAAAGCGGGGATGGTGAAGAGGCAGATGATGAGAACGAAAACCCCTACCAGCGCCCAGAAGGTGGGCCAGCGCAGTTTGTCGCTCAACGTGGTTTCCCCTTCTTACGACCGGGGGGCCCGGCCTTGCCCAGCTTTTTTACCGCCTTGCTCGACCTGAAGCGGTTCTGGTTGACAAAGCCCCGCGTCCGGTTCAACGCTAACTCCTTAAGTTTTGAGCGGCTATCGGTATCACCTTCTTACGAGGAGAGCACCTAGTCGGGGGTCGGCGCAGTAGACTGGGGCATCTCCTCGGCAGCCAACGCTTCGGGGGGCAATACGACGGTGAAGGGCTGGTCGTAGGCATAGAAACGCATGTCCATTTCGATACTCATGGTCATCTTGTCGAAATCATCGCTGGTAGCGTTGACATCGCCGGGGCGGATTTCCAAGACCATTTCAATCTCTGTCCTCTGCGGCAGGTAGCTGTCCTTAGCCAGCCATTCTTTGACCGACATTTCCTGATAGAGCTCAGCCATGTCGAGGACGCTTAAGTCCATTATGCCCAGCCCCGATGTCTCCTGAACCAGCAAGTCGTTTAAGGTGGCCATATCGGGCTCTATCTCGAAAACGTAGCATTCGATGCCGTTTACCGTCTCAATGCCCTTGTAATCGATCTCAACGGCCGTCTCCAGCAGTCCTACATGCTGCTCGACCTGGCTCTGCTGCTGCCACAGCGCCTCGGTTAACTCCATCTTCATCCACTGATCGTCCATTTCGGGGATTTCCATACCGGTGTACACCCAGCCCTCCAGGATATAGACTTCAGCGTCTATTGCCTGAGAGCCCGAGCCCGGTACGTTCATTTCCATGTCCATGGTCATCTGCATCGCCTGGTTGTTCATGTCGACGGCACCAGTGGCGCTCATGGTGACGTCCATCGTGCCCGGGTCGGAGCCGCCGACCACCTTTATCGTCATGGGCACTTCCATATCGAAGCTGACAGTATCGTAGCTGGCGGCAGCGGCGCCAGCGATTATCCGGTCTATTTCCTCCTGGGGCAGCTTTTCTTTGCAGCCGACAAAGGCGACCAGACTGAAAGACAGGACCAGCGCCAGAGATAGCAGCAATAGTTTCTTTAATGTTGCTGACATTTTACTCCTCCTTGTATAGGGCAATCATAGCATATCGGGGGGTCGGGGGCAAAGGTTCGACTATTCCGCCTCAGCCTTGTTCAGCCGCTGCCGATAGCGGGCGAATTTCTTGTCCAGCTTCCGGCCCGGGGGGCTGAAGATAAAGATAAAATAGAGGGCGTATATGCCGAGCAGGCTGAATACCATCCGTTTCAGGTGGGGCAGCCAGTCGCCCGCATCGACGGCGAAGGAACGGCTGAGGGTCACGATTATGCCGACGATGCCGATGTAGCCTATGATGATTAACACGGTGGCAATCACCCGCCTTTTTCGGTGCTGCACTACCTTCTCGGCGGCGCCGGTGGTAAAGCCGGTGTTGGTGAAAGCGGAAAGCGACTGGAACATCGCCATCTTGGGTTCCATGCCCGTAAGCTGGAAGGCTATACTGCCTAACTTGACTATCCCCAGGATGATGAGCACAACCGCTGCTATCAGGAAGAGAAAGAATACCATTTTGAGCCTCCTTGAAGCACTAAGAATCAAGCATAACTATACAACAAGTTTAGCGGGGAGGAAAGGGGGAGCGGGTGGCACCACACAACCCCACTTCCTTTCAGACGTAGTTAGTATTGCCCACCCAACCCACTCTTAAAGGGTATTCACCCTCTAGAATTCCTTCCGGGGATACGCCACCCCATTTTAATCTTTTCCCACCCACCACCCTTTAAGGTAGAAGGGGGCTTTGCCCCCTTTCAAACCCCCTAAATAAGGAGTTAATAGAGGTCTAACCTCTATTGGGCGGGACGGGTGGGACAAAAAAACGTACGCTAAACAAGGCGGGGTGGTGGGGATAAGACAGCTAAAGAGAGGTTGCACCATCTTGGGTAGGTTCTGGGTGGGGAAAATAAGTTGGGGTGGGGAAAAGATAGCTTTTAAGAGGCGGGGAGAGAAGTCTATAGAGGTTACACCTCTGTTAAGAGACGAACATCTTAGCCGCCATCTCGGCGAGCTTCATCACGAAACCGGGGACAATACCCATCACCAGCACGCCGAGGCAGGAGAGACCCAAAGCCACCCTCAAAGCGATGGAGGAAGGCACCTTGGTCTCGGAGGCGGGCTTGCCCGTCCACATCACCTTGACCACGCGCAGATAATAGTAGGCCGATATCACGCTGTTGATGACGGCGATAATGACCAGCCAGAGCAGGCCCTGCTGCACGGCGCCGCTGAAGATATAGAACTTGGCCATGAAGCCGGCGGCGGGGGGCATACCGATAAGGGATATAAGGCAGAGGCTGAGCGCCAGCGCCAGTAGCGGCGCGCGCTTGCCCATGCCCGCGTAGTCGGCGATCAGGTCGCTATCGACCTTGCCCGATATGGCGATGATGGCGGTAAAGGCGCCCAGGTTGGTCAGGGTATAGCTGGCCAGGAAGAAGAGCAGCCCGCTCTGCCCGGCAAAGGCCGAGGAACCACTTATGACCGGGGAGACAAAGCCCACCGTAGCCAGTCCCACCATTAGGTAGCCCGCCTGGGCGATGCTGGAGTAACCGAGCATACGCTTAATGTTGGTCTGGGTGAGGGCGATGATATTGCCCACCGTCATGCCGACCGCCGCTAGAATAGCGAAGACCATGCCCCAGTCGAGGCTGAGCCAATGGGGTAAGCCGAAGGCGGAGATAAACACCCTTAAGATAATGGCGAAGCCGGCCGCCTTGCTGGCTACGGAAAGGTAGGCGGTAATCGGCGTCGGCGCGCCTTCATAGACATCGGGCACCCACATATGGAAGGGCACGGCGGCAATCTTGAAGCCGAAGCCGGCGATGATGAGCACCATGCCCGCGATAAGACCGGGGCTGGCCATCACTCCCGAAAGCGACATACTTTGGATAGCCGCCGCAATCTCGCCCAGTTGCGTCTGGCCGGTAAAGCCGAAGATTAGCGCCATGCCGAAGAGCAGCACTGCCGAAGCCACCGCGCCCAATAGCAGGTATTTCAAGGCAGCCTCAGTGGACTTGGGGTCTTTGAGGAAGCCGACCAGGATATAGAGCGATATGCTGGTAAGCTCTAAAGCGATATAGATGGAGATAAGCTCGGTGGTGGCCGCCATGAGCATCATGCCCAGCGCCGAGATAAGCACCAGGGCGTAGTATTCCCCCTGGAAGCGCTTGAGCTTGGAGACATAGTCCGTCGAGGCCAGTATGACCAGGGCGGCGATGACCAGGAACAACAGCTTAAAGAAGATGGCGAAGTTATCTACCGCCATCATACCGAAGAAGATGGACGCCGAATCGCCGCCCCACATGGCCACGGCGAAGCCCGCCGATACCACGATACCGGCGATGCTTACCACCGCCAGCCACCACTTGTTCTTGAGGACAAGGTCGAGCAGAATGACCACGACGGCGGTGACCAGCAGGGTCAACTCCGGCACAAACAGCGGTGTAAAAACAGTTTCACTGAACATCGCTTAAGTTACTCCACTCCTTTAACCACCTAATAACCCCATTACGGGCGCCACGCCCATCTTGATGACATCGGTCAGTATGGCCGGGTAGATGCCGACCAGCATAATCACGGCCACGAAAGCGAACATATAGACGCGTTCTAAAATGCTGGCGTCCTTGACCTTATCGAATTTCTTGAGGGGCTCGCCGTAGAAGACCCTTTGCAGCATCCAGAGGATATAGCCGGCGGTAATGACGATACCGAGCACGCCCAGGATGGTGGCGACCTGGATGCCGGGGGCGCCGCTGGTGAAGCTGCCGACAAAGACCAGGAACTCGGCGATGAAGCCGCTGGTGGTGGGCAGCCCCAAAGAAGCCACCCCCGCTATCGAGAAGACGACGACGATAATCGGCATCTGTCTAGCTAAGCCGCCCAGCTTTCTTAAATCTCTTTCGCCGGCGTT
>CAZPLG010000070.1:0-5604 GCA_964587415.1 uncultured Dehalococcoidales bacterium
CGTCTTGCTCCCTGATGGCGCGCCCGGTGAGTTTTAGAAAGACGTCTTCCAGCGTCGGCCGATGAAGGCCTATAGAAATAAGACACAGGGGAAAGCCGGAAACAAAGCCGGGCAGGAATTCCTCGCCATGGGGCACGGTAAACCTTATCGCCCCGTTCTCCTGTTCCGCCTGGAGATTATACTGCTCCTTGAGCAGGCTTTCCGCCTTGTCGTTATCCTCTGTCTTTATGGTTACCACATCGCCGCCAAAAGCATCCTTGAGATTATCCGGCGTATCCAGCGCCACGATTTTACCGTAGTCGATAATAGCGATGCGGTCGCAGTTCTCCGCCTCATCCATATAATGCGTGGTCATGAATATGGCCAGGTTTTCCTTTTTGCGTAGTTCATGGATATGGTTCCAGATACGGCTTCTGGTCTGGGGGTCGAGCCCCAATGTAGGTTCGTCCAGGAATAACACCTTGGGGTGGTGCAACAGGCCGCGGGCAATCTCCAAACGGCGTTGCATGCCCCCGGAATAGGTGTCGATTTTCTCCTTCCTTCTATCCCAGAGCTCTACCATGTCGAGTAACGCCTTCATCCGCGGCTCCAGGGTTTTCTTGGGGATACTGTAGGCATAGGCGTGGAAACGCAGGTTTTGTTCCGCCGTCAGGTAGTCGTCCAGCGTCGGCTCCTGAAATACCAGACCGATTGAGCCCCGTACCTGGTCGCGCTCTTTGATTACATTAAAGCCGTTGACTATTGCCTCGCCGGCAGTAGGGGCGAGCAGCGTACAGAGCATGTTGATAGTGGTCGTTTTACCCGCGCCGTTGGGACCCAGGAAACCGAATATCTCGCCCTCCTGAACCTCAAAGGAGACGCCTTTTACCGCCTCTAACTTACCGAACTTTTTTACCAGGTTTTTCGACTCAATTACTTCCATTTATTTCACCTTCTTTTGCCAGTGACTCTCTCAGTTTCTCGAGGTTTTCAATCATTACGTTGGCCATGTCGATAAACTCGGAGACGGTTTCGGCCCTGGTGAGCATCAGCCCGCCGTGCTTCCGGTGGCCGAAGACGAGCAGCTTGGTGGACGGCGTTATCTTGAAATCCCGGCGCGCTTCGGCGGGTATGACTACCTGGCCGCGCTCGCCGACAGTGGTCGAGCCGTAGAATTTAGGGGCGTCATGTTTGAAGGTACTACCTTTCATTTTAATTACCCTCCCTGAAGGATACGAATAGTGTATCATATCATACATTTCATACTTTATGCAAGTGAAGGTGAACGGGTAATGACAGAAGGGGGTACCACCCCACACCACTCTGTTAGCGTATGTTATTTCGTCCCACCCTGCCCACCCTTAGAGGGGATTCTCCCTCTAGAATTCCTTCTGGGAGTTTACGCCTCCCCATCCCACCTTGTTTAAATGAGAGGGGTTGTTGACAGGGTGGGGTGGGGCGAGTAATCTTGATAACAGGGGAGATTACTCTTTGCCGCCATGAGCTGGGAAGACATAGTTAAGCTGGTAGTGAGCATCATCATCTGTGAGGGCGCCGGCGGTATCGGTGCCATCTTCACCACGCCCGCCATCCCGACCTGGTACAAGGGCTTAAAGAAACCGTCTTTTACTCCTCCTAACGCCGTCTTCGGACCCGTCTGGATAACCCTTTACCTTTTGATGGGCGTGGCCGTTTTCCTGGTCTGGCGGGAGGGGTTAAGCCAGGCAGGGGTGACGGCGGCTTTCATCGTCTTCTGGGGGCAGCTGGCCCTGAACATCCTCTGGTCTGTAATCTTCTTCGGGCTCAGGTCCCTTCTCGGGGGAATGGTGGTCATTCTGCTGCTCTGGATAGCCATAGTGGCCAGCATTATCCTGTTCTTCGGCGTGTCGCCCGTCGCCGGCGGGTTGCTCATCCCCTATATCATCTGGGTCAGCATCGCCGCCAACCTGAACCTGCAGGTCTGGCGACTGAACCGTTAAGCCGTCCCCGAAGTCAGGGGGCAGGACCACACTCAAGGGTAAACTGCAAAAATATGTCAGATAGAGCCGATATAACTATTATCGGGGCGGGGGTAGTCGGTTTAGCCATTGCCGCGCAGGTGGCGAAGGCAAACCGCCATGTCTATATTCTGGAGAAGAACCAGAGTTTCGGGCTGGAGACGAGCAGCCGTCAAAGCGGGGTGATTCACGCTGGTATCTATTATCCAAAAGGCTCGCTAAAGGCGAAGTTTTGCGTCGCGGGCAACCGTAGCCTCTACGAACTCTGCCCGCGCTATGACATCGGTCATAAAAGATTGGGAAAACTAATCATCGCCGTCGACGATGAGGAAAACGAGGAATTAGAGGCGTTGCTGGAGAGGGGTAGAGGGAATGACGCCGAAGGCTTAAAGCTTTTATCGCGGCGGGAGTTGCAGGCAATGGAGCCTAATGTGGAGGGGGTTGCCGCTATTCTATCGCCGTCGAGCGGAATCATCGACTCCTATGCGCTGATGCAATACTTTGTCGCCAAAGCGGGTGAGGGGGGAGCCCAGATGGCCTACCAGACAAAGGTTGTCGGGATAGAGAAGGCAGCCGAGGGCTACGAGGTCGAGGTCGAGGATAGCGAGGGCAGGTCTTCATTCATCACCAGCGTGCTGGTAAACTCTGCCGGTCTTTACAGCGATAAGGTAGCCGAGATGGCGGGCATAGATATAGATAAGGCGGGCTATCGGCTGCACTACGGTAAAGGGGACTATTTCAGCCTGAAGAAACGCCAGAGCACGCGGGTCAATCGGCTGATATATCCGGTGCCGCCGTCGGATATCGCCGGCGTGGGCATACATATTACCTTCGACCTGGAGGGACGTGTACGCTTGGGTCCGGATATCGAGTATGTAGATAGCCTGGATTATGCTATTGACCGTCGTGAACAGAAGCTCTTTTACGATTCGGTCAAGAGGCTACTGCCCGCTATAGAATACGACGACCTGGAGCCGGAGATGGCCGGCATCAGGCCCAAGCTGCAGGAACCGGGCGGAGAAATCAGGGACTTCGTTATCAGGGACGAAAGTGATAAGGGGCTGCCCGCTTTCATCAACCTCATCGGCATCGAGTCCCCGGGGCTTACCGCCGCACCGGCTATCGCCGAATATGTGGGCGGCTTAATCAAAAAATATCTCTAGGCGGCAAAAGACTGCTGCCGTGCCATCAGCCTCAGACCAGGCTGCTCAATATTTTCTCCCCAATCATCCCCAGCAGAAAGCCGAGGGCGGCACCCGTTGCCGGAGTCCAGTGATTCCTCAGTTTAGCCATCGGCGCTATATCCTGAAAGACGATATAGAGTATGGCGCCCGCCGAGAATACCATCAGGCAGGCCACCAGCTCCTGGTGGCCGGACAAAAACGAGTAGCCGGCGACGGCGGCAGCCACTCCTACCAGGCTGAAGGGAACGAGAATCGCCAGCGCCTTGTTGGGCGAAAAGCCACTACGCCGCATGTCACCGAAGGAGTTGTAGGCTTCGGGCAGGTTTTGCATCCCGATAAAGAGAGCCAGAAGCAGGCCGGTCTTGCGGTCGGTAGAGAAGATTGCCCCCAGGGCGATGGCTTCGGGGATGTAATCCATCATCATCGCCATGAGCTGGCCGGCTCTATCGCCGCGGCGGGCGATGAATCTGTCTAATAATAGGAAGCTGACCACGCCGAGCAGAAAGACGGGAATAAGAACCTGTAAAGAGAGCAGTTCTATGCCCCTTGGGGCGAGGACAAAGGCCACCGCCGCCACCAGTACGCCGCCGCCGAAGGCGATTACGCCGTGAGAGATTTCCCTTCCCAGGGGGCTATCGGGCACCAGTTTCAGCCGGGCCAAAAAGCCGCCGAGGATAACGGCCACGCCGGAGGCGAGCGAGTATAAAATTACCTGTAGGATGTCCGACATGGCTATTAGTATAGCATAGCGGGGGAAATATCGAGCTTCGCCTTGACGCCTTGGCTCGTCTCCCTTTAGAATGAGCGTATGTTTGAAGCATTAACCGACAAGCTGAGCGAGGTATTTCGCAAGCTAAGCAGTCGGGGCAAACTCAACGAAAAGGACATTGACGAAGCCCTGCGCCAGGTGCGCTTAGCCCTACTGGAAGCGGACGTAAATTTCAAGGTAGTTAAGGACTTCATCGAGCGGGTGCGGGAGCGCTCACTGGGTGCTGACGTACTGGAGAGCCTGACCCCCGCCCAGCAGGTAATCAAGATCGTCAACGGGGAGCTGGTCAAGACGCTGGGGGAGGGGGAAAGCCGAATGGAGGCTTCGCCCCGACCGCCTTCCGTGGTGATGCTGGCAGGGTTGCAAGGTTCGGGCAAGACCACCACTGCTGCCAAGTTGGCTCTGCACTTGAAACACGCTGGTCAGAGTCCTTTATTAGTTGCCGCCGACACCCGAAGGCCGGCAGGCATCGAGCAGCTGGCTGCGCTGGGTGAGCAGTTCGATATCCCTGTCTACCGGGAGAAGCCGAGCGCGAAGAGCAAGGACATCTGTGCCCACGGCTTGAAGAAGGCGAAGGAGCTGGGCGTTAGCTGGGTTATCGTCGATACCGCGGGGCGGATGCACATCGACGAACCGCTGATGGCGGAGCTGGTGCAGGTCAAGAAGGAGCTGAAGCCCGACGAATCGCTGCTGGTGGTGGACGCTATGACTGGCCAGGACGCGGTGCAGATTGCCGAGCAGTTTAACGCTAAACTGGGTCTGACCGGCCTCATCCTGACTAAGATGGACGGGGACGCGCGGGGTGGAGCGGCGCTTTCTATCCGCTGGGTGAGCGGGGTGCCCATTAAGTTTATCGGGGTTGGGGAAAAGCCCGACGCCTTCGAGCCTTTTTACCCCGACCGTCTGGCATCGCGCATACTGGGCATGGGCGACATGCTGACCTTCATCGAGAAGGCGGAGAAGACCTTTGACCAGAAGCGTGCCAAGGAGCTGGAGAAGAAGGTAAAGAGCGCCAGCTTCAACCTGGAGGACTTCCTCACCCAGCTCGCAGAGTTGCGTAAGATGGGGCCGGTGTCCAACCTGCTGGAGATGCTGCCCGGGGCTTCCAAGCTGGCGCGACAGCTGCCGGCGGGCACGGAGGAGGAGCAGCTCAAGAAAATCGAGGCGATGATATTCTCAATGACGCTTGAGGAGAGGCACAACCCCAACCTCATTGACGGCAGTCGGCGGCGGCGCATCGCCAAAGGGAGCGGCTGCCGGACGCAGGACGTGAACCAGCTGCTTAACCAGTTTCGGCAGATGCAGAAGTTGATGAAGATGGGGATGGGGGGCAAGCTGAAGATGTCGAAGAATATGATGAAGATGTTTGGCCAAGGGGCTTGACCTCTATAAACTCCTTATTAAGAACCACCCAATACCCCTCGCTCTGTTAGCGAACGTGTTTCTGTCCCACCCAGCCCGCCCTACAGAAGTGATATTTCTATCAGTTTTTTTAGGGGGGGGGTGGGGGAAATAGTCTTGAACAACGTGGCTGAATGTATATCCAACAAAAAGATGAAGCGTGTGATTGGTGAGCCGGCCCGCATCACCGGCTCACCAGGATATTTCAATTCTTGGTCTAGCTGTTTGACTTGTCGACGCTAAACTGTATTGTCTTCTATCAGGGCCTCAGCCG
>CAZPLG010000071.1:0-5363 GCA_964587415.1 uncultured Dehalococcoidales bacterium
ACAGATGAAAAAGATAGGCATCACCACCACCGTTCCCCTGGAGATATTACTGGCTGCCGGCTACCAGCCCGTCGACCTCAATAATATCTTTATTAGCGACGAAAGGCCGGAAAGGCTGGTCTCTATCGCTGAGAGGGCCGGCTTCCCCTTAAATTGCTGTAGCTGGATTAAGGGCATCTACGGCACCTGCATGGAGTACAAGATTGATACCGTCCTCTGCGTCACTACGGGCGATTGCTCCAACACCGTCATGCTCATGGAGGTGCTCAGGCTCAGGGGCGTAAAGACGATACCCTTCGCCTACCCCGACCGGCCCGATACCGGGCAGATGCAAATGGCGCTGGAGGAGCTGGCCAAAACCCTGAATACGACGCTGGATGCCGCCGACAGGGTCAGAGATGAGCTAAAGCCCTGCCGCCAGCTGGCGCTGAAGCTGGACGAGCTGACCTGGAAAGAAGGCGTGGTCAGCGGCTACGAGAACCACCTCTGGCTGGTCTCCGCCTCCGACTTTAACCGGGATTACCATAGCTATCGGCAGGAGCTAAAAGCATTAATAGACCAGTGCCTCAAGCGCCAGCCCTACCCGTCGAACTGGCTCAGGATAGCCTATATCGGCGTGCCCTCGGTCTACGGTAAAGACCTCTATAACTATCTGGAGAGCCAGGGTACCAGGGTGGTCTTCAACGAAATCCAGCGCCAGTTCGCCATGCCCCACCCCACCGACTCCCTGGCCGAGCAGTACAGCCGATACACCTACCCCTACTCCATATACGACCGCCTCGAGGACATCACCGCCGAGCTCAAAAAGCGTCGGGTAGACGGTGTCATTCACTACGTCCAGGCGTTCTGCCACCGCGGCATCGGCGACATCATCTTCCGGGACGCCATAAAACTGCCCATTTTAACACTGGAAGGCAACGATGACTTTCACCTCAACCAGCACCTCAAGACCAGGGTCGAAGCCTTTATCGATATGCTGCAACGCAGTCGGCGCAGAACCAAAATAGCTGAGGAGGTATAGATATGACCAAAATCGGCATAAACGGTTTCGGACGGGTGGGGCGATTAACCTTAAGGGCGATTAACCAGAACCACAAGGGCAGGCTGGAGGTAGTCGCCGTCAACGACCTGACCGACACCAGGACCAACGCCCACCTGCTCAAATGGGATAGCTCCTACGGCCCCTACCCCGGTGAGGTCAAAGCCGCCGATGATAGCATCGTAGTCGACGGCAAAAAGGTAAAGGTGCTCGCCGAGCGCGACCCGGCTAAAATCCCCTGGGGCGACCTCGGCGTGGAGATTGTCATCGAGTCCACCGGTCTCTTCACCGACGCCACCAAGGCGGCGGCGCACCTCGAAGGCGGCGCCAAAAAAGTCATCATCTCGGCGCCGGCCAGCAACGAGGATATAACCATCGTCCTCGG
The DNA here is from genome assembly GCA_964587415.1 of uncultured Dehalococcoidales bacterium. Classification (GTDB taxonomy): domain Bacteria; phylum Chloroflexota; class Dehalococcoidia; order Dehalococcoidales; family BS750m-G39; genus E44-bin88. Next base: position 1,425 of record CAZPLG010000071.1, read on the forward strand.
CGTCAATGAAGCCCAATACCAGCCCGATAAGCATAATGTTATCTCCAACGCCTCCTGCACCACCAACTGCATCGCCCCGGTGGTCAAGGTGCTGCACCAGAACTTCGGCGTGAGCCGGGGTCTGATGACCACCATCCACGCTTACACCAACGACCAGCGGCTATTGGATACCTTCCACAGCGACCTGCGACGGGCGCGAGCCGCCGCGCTCAACATCGTGCCCACCACCACCGGTGCCGCCCGCGCCGTAACCCAGGTCATCCCCGAGCTTAAAGGGCGGCTGCACGGCTTGGCGCTCAGGGTGCCCACCGCCACCGTCTCGCTGGTCGACCTGGTCGCCGACCTGGAGAAAGAGGTCACCGCAGAAGAGGTCAATAAGGCTCTGGAGAAGGCGGCATACGGAGAGTTAAAGGGCATTATGGAGTACTGCACGGAAGAGCTGGTCAGCACGGACTTCAAGGGCAACCCGGCCAGCTCCATAGTCGACGCCCCCACCACCATGCTCATCGGCGGCAACATGGTCAAGGTGCTGGCCTGGTACGACAATGAGTGGGGCTATAGCTGCCGCCTGGGCGACCTGGCCGCCTATGTCGTTAGTAGAGGGCTCTAGCCAGACTCCTACCCATAGTCAGGGTTGACATTGTAAGGCAACTATGATTACAATAGACAAAATAGTCTTAATTTGAGAGGTGAGAAAATGAAATTGGTGGTTGTAGGTCTCGGACAATGTGGTGGTAGGATTGCCGATGAATTTGCCCGTCTAAGTAAAAGAGCACGTGCCCACCGCGGGATGGAGATAGTTACCGGTGCTTTCGCCGTAAACACGGATGCTGCTGATTTAAGCGGTTTGCAAACCATCAGGCCTGATTACCAGCACAGAATTCTGGTTGGGGGTCGGAGGACGGGCGGTCACGGCGTAGGTAAAATCAACGAGCTGGGGGCTGAGGTAGCCAGGGAAGACGGCGACAAGGTCGTCGATGCCCTGAGAACAGCCCACCGCTTCTTTGAAACCGACGCCTTCCTGCTTATCGCCGGTGTTGCCGGTGGTACCGGCTCGGGGGCGTTGCCCATCATCACCCAGATGATGAAAGACCGCTACATCGATAAACCGGTCTACACGCTGGCAGTTCTCCCCTTCGCCCACGAAGAGGAGACCGAGGAAAGGACTATCTACAATGCGGCTACCTGCCTCAAATCGCTCTACACCACGGCCGACGCCGTATTCCTGGCTGACAATCAGCGCTTCGTCAGGAAGGACTTCTCGCTGAGGAACAACCTCTCCCAGATTAACACCCTCATGGTCGAGCCCTTCTACAACCTGCTCTGCGCCGGCGAAGAAACCAAGCGCCGCCACATCGGTGCCCGAATGGTCGACGCCGGAGACATCATCCAGAGCTTGGTCGGCTGGACGGTAATCGGCTACGGCAAAGCGCAGCTGCCCACCTGGAGCTTCTTCTCCTGGGGCCGGAACTTCCGCAAGAAGAGCACTGAGACCCACCGCGGCATTCAGGCGATGGACGAGGCTTTAAGTGAGCTTTCCGTCAAGTGCAACCCCGCGGAGTCGGGCAGAGCCCTGTACCTGGTCTCGGCGCCGCACAAAGAAATGAACATGGACCTGGTCAAAGACCTGGGCGAGTACCTCAGGGATATGGCTCCCGAGGCCGTCATCAGGAACGGCGACTACCCCAGGGAAAAGAACCTGATAGACGTAACCCTGGTCCTCTCCGAGCTGGGCGCCGTCGACAAGATAAAGAACTACTACGAAACCGCTACCCAGTTTATCCACGCCTCCAAGGGCAGAGAGAAACAGGCTGAGGGTAAGCTCAAGGAAATAGAAGAGGCATCGAAGGACATACCCTCATTACTATAATCTAAATCCCGAACTCATAAGCCAGCTTTACCAGTGGGAAAAAGATAGCAGAACTGGTAAGGCTGGCTTTTATTTAACAACAAACCTCTATCGGCCCCAGAATCCCCTTTGGAAACCAGCCAATTTAGGGTATAATAGAGACATCGATGTCATCTCAAGTTTTTTATCGCAAGTGGCGTCCCCAGACCCTGGCCGATGTCGTCGGTCAGGCGGCGGTAACCCAGACTCTAACTAATGCCCTCAAGAGCGAGCGCGTCTCCCACGCCTATCTTTTCTACGGCCCCCGGGGAACGGGCAAGACCAGCACCGGCCGTATCCTGGCTAAAGCGGTCAACTGCCTCAGCACCGATAAGGAAAAACCCTGTAACGCCTGCGAGATGTGCCAGGCGATAACCGAGGGCAGCGCCATGGACGTCATTGAAATCGACGCCGCCAGCAACACCGGCGTCGATGATATTCGCAGCCTGCGCGAAAAGGTAAACTACGCCCCCGGCCAGGCGCGCTACAAGGTCTATATCATCGACGAAGTCCATATGCTCAGTAACAGCGCCTCCAACGCCCTGCTCAAAACACTGGAAGAGCCGCCGCCGCAGGTCATCTTCATACTGGCGACTACGGAGATTCACAAGGTATTGCCGACAATCATGTCCCGCTGCCAGCGCTTCGATTTCAGGCGCATCTCCCAGTCCGACCTGGTGGCTAAAATGGAACGTATCTGCGCCGCCGAGGGCATCAAGATAGAGCCGGAGGGACTGAGGCTCATCGCCCGAAGCGCCACCGGCAGCTTCCGCGATGCTGAAAACCTGCTGGAGCAGCTGTCCACCTACTACGGCAAAGAAATCGGCTTGCCCCAGGTGCAGGCCATTTTGGGCATAACCGGTGACGAGCGGGCTAAAGAGCTGGTCAAACACATTGTCAATAACGATGTCTCGGCGGGTATCGCGACGATAAACGGCGTCAACAGCGACGGCCTGGACTTAAGACAATTCAATCGAGAGCTGGTGGCATACCTCCGGCAGTTGCTGCTAGTAAAGACCGGCTCCGAGGAAGCGGTTGACCTCACCGCCGAGGACATAGCCGAGCTCAAAGAGCTGGCGGCTAAAACCACGCTGGCCCAGATACTGCGGGCGATAAAGCTCTTCGGCCAACTCGAAATCGGCTTCGATAATTATTCCACCCTGCCACTGGAACTGGCACTGGTCGATTGCACCCAGCCCCCCGCCGAAGCTGTAAAGAACCCCACCCCCCCACCTCAATACGAAGCCCCACCGGTGAAAGCGGCACCCAAAAAGCCAGCGGCTAAAGCTAAGGCAGCCGATGTAGCCAAAGATGTGTCCGAGACAAAGGCAGCCGAGACGCCTAAGACGGAGCCAGTCGATGAACCAAAGGCAGAGGCAGCCGATAAGCCCGAAGCAGAGCCGCCACCGCTAGAGAATAGTGAGAACCCACCCACCACCCCATCCGAGCTCCACAGCGAAATCGAGCGCCTGAGAATGAACTGGAAGCAGGTTATCGAGCAGGCGCCCGACGAGCTCAAGCGGACGCCCGCCGTCGCCATCTTGAGAAGCGCGGGGGTCAAGCCGGTGGACATCGAAAGCGATAATACCGTGGTATTAGCCTTCAAGTACCCCATTCACAAGGAAAAGCTGGAGACAACCGAAAATCAACAGGTGGTCAGGACAATCATCAGCAACTTTCTGGGGCGTGACTGCCAGGTGCGCTGCGTCCACGAGAAAGAGGACAACCACCTGGTGGACGCCGTCAAAAAGATAGGCGCCCAGGTCACCAAAGTGGAGGAATTGTGAACAAACGTATGATACAACAGGCGCAGGAACTTCAGGCCAGGCTGGCTAAGGCTCAGCAGGAGCTGGCTGAAGCCACTGTCGAAGCCACGGCGGGGGGAGGCGCGGTCACGGTCACCGTCACCGGCCAGCAGCAGATGAAATCGATAAAGATATCGCCCGAAGCGATAAACCCCGATGATGCCGAGATGCTGGAAGACCTGGTGCTGGCGGCGGTCAACGAAGCCATCGCCAAGTCCCAGGAGCTCGCCGCCGAGCGTATGAGCC
>CAZPLG010000072.1:0-5319 GCA_964587415.1 uncultured Dehalococcoidales bacterium
CCCTTGGGCTCGAAGCAGGGCAATCCTATCTTGTTTAAGCCCTTGACCATAAACAGTCGCCGGCGGTTATAGTCCTCGACCATGGTGCTGACATCGTCCTCGCCCGATTGGAGAGCCTCGATGGCGGCGACCTGCGCCATAGTGGGCGCGCACATTATGGTGTACTGGTGAATCTTGAACATGGCGGCGATGACTTCACTGCTGGCGGCGACATAGCCGAGGCGCCAGCCGGTCATGGCGTAAGCCTTGGAAAAGCCGCCCAAAAGAATGGTGCTCTCCTTCATCCGGGGCAGGGTGGCGATGCAGGTGTGCTCCACGCCGTAGACCAGCCGCCCGTAAATCTCGTCGGATATTATGAGCAGGTTATGGCGGCGGGCGACTTCGGCGACCTGCTCCAGCTTGTCTCTGGGCATGACGGCACCGGTGGGGTTGGCCGGATAGCCGAGCATGATGGCCTTGGTCTTATCGCTAACCTGCGCCTCGATGTCGGCGGCGCTGATTTCAAAGTTATTCTTCTCGCTGGTGGGCACCATAACCGCTTTGCCCCCCGCCAGCACCGCGCAGGAATTATAGGAAACATAGCAGGGGTCGGGCATAATGACCTCGTCGCCGGGGTCTAGGATAGCACGGCAGGCCAAATCCAGGCCCTCGCTCACGCCCACCGTAATCAAAAGCTCGCTGTCGGGGTCGTAGTCCAGCCCCTGGCTATCTTTGAGGTAGCGCGCAAGCTCCCGACGCAGTTCGGGCATACCCAGGTTCGAGGTGTACATGGTGTAGCCCTTCTCTAGCGAATAGATAGCCGCCTCGCGGATGTGCCAGGGCGTGGCGAAGTCGGGCTCACCGACGCCCAGCGATATTGCCCCCTCGGTGGAAGCCACCAGGTCGAAGAAGCGCCTTATCCCCGAAGGCGTAATCTTATTCACTATCTGCGAGCTGACCCCTCTTACCCTTGTCGACATATAAAACTCCTAGAGAATCACCGGCTGCCGCTTGACCTCTTCACCGTCCCCCAGAATCTCGCCGTCCTCCTTGTATCTTTTGAGCATGAAGTGGGTGGTGGTCTCGTTTATCCCCTCGATGGGCGCCAGCTTCTTGGTGACGAATTCGGCGACCTCATGCATGGTCTTGCCGGTGACCACCACCAGCAGGTCGTATGTCCCCGAAAGCAGGTAGACCGAGCGTGCCTGCGGAAAGCGGTAGATGCGCTCGGCGATGGAATCGAAGCCGACGTCCCGCTGCGGGGCAATCCTGACCTCGATCAGGGCGCTCACCTGCTCATCCCCGACCTTGTCCCAGTTGACGATAGTCTTATACTTGAGGATGGTATGGTCCGCCTCCGCCTTCTTGACGAGCTTGGTCACCTCGTCGGCTTTAGCGCCGGTCATGGTGGCTATCTGTTTGGCGGATGTCCTGGCGTCATTTTCCAGTATTTTCAGAATTTCTTTTAACATGGCTAACTCCTTACGAGCTCGGTTAGCGACCACCGGTCTTGGGACTCATTATAGCATAGCTGGAAAAGTTTGTTGTCTTTAGTCCTGACGCGGAAGTTTTTCGTCCCCACCCCCCGCCACTCCTTTTCTACCTCGGTGACCTCGTATTCTATGTCTTCCCAGGTGAATGACAGGGGTCTTTCGGCGTAAGTTTGCCCCGAATAGCACCTGACGGTGAGGCTATTTGGTCTTGACCCGCTTGAAGACGACCCCTTCTCGTTGGAGGTCGACATCTTCCACCTCCCATCCGGCTTCCAGCCAGGCAAGCGCCTGGGGGTTTTCGCGGCTGTTTTCCCACCACGATTTGAAGGTATAGGCGGCTGTTTCCAGCTCGAACTTTAGAATGCTCTCGATATAGCCGAAGGTCAGGTTTAGCTTGGCGGCTCTATAGCTGGCCAGGTAGTCCCTTAAGAGGTTGTAGCGGGCGACGCTCTCCACGTCGAGTGCCTCCCCACCCACCCCCGGTCCAGGGTTGCTGGCGGCGGCTGTTGCCCCCCTCTCCACCAGCTCGTATCGCCTCAGTTTAGACCCGAACAGCCTCACCTGCAGCAGCGATTTACACTCCGGGCAGCTTATCTGCCCGTCGTAGTTTTCGGTGTCGATGAATGATGGTATCTCGATTGTCTTGCCGCAAACCAGGCAGTTAATTTCCACTTTTTCGCTCCCGTTATGTTTTACCCCACCCCGGGTCTTTCTTCCCACCCAATACCCACCCTAAAAGGGTGTAACCCTTTTAATTCTCTCTCCCCGCCCTGTTATACCCTCGTTTCAATTAGTCATTCCCGCGAAGGCGGGAATCCAGTCTCCCCCTTTGAAAAGGGGGATTAAGGGGGATTTATACTTTAGCCCTCATCTTGTGCCACTCCGTCGCCTGCTCGTAGGCGTGGGCGACCTTCAGAATAGTCTCCTCCCCGAAGGGCTTGCCGATAATCTGCATCCCGATGGGCAGCCCGTTGCCGAAGCCGGCGGGGATGGAAACGGCGGGGACGCCGGCGATATTTATGGGCAGGGTGCAGACGTCGCTCAAATACATCTGCACGGGGTCGTCGAGCTTCTCCCCGATTTTGAAGGGGACGGTGGGGGAGGTGGGGGTTATCAGGGCGTCGTATTTTTCGAAGGCCTGGTCGAACTCCCGCCGGATGAGGGTGCGCACCTTCTGGGCTTTGAGGTAGTAGGCGTCGTAGTAGCCGGCGGAGAGGGCGTAGGTGCCGAGCATGATGCGCCGCTTGACCTCGTCGCCGAAGCCGTACTGGCGCGTCTTTTCCATAGCTTCCCACATGCTGTCGGTTTCGGTGAAGGAGAAGCCGTACTTAACGCCGTCGTAGCGGGCGAGGTTGGCCGAAGCCTCCGATGGCGCGATGATATAGTATACGGGCAGCGCGTAGGGGGTGCTGGGCAGCGACACATTCCGGTCCACTTTAGCCCCCAGCCCCTCCAGCTTCTCGATGGCGGCGCTTAAGGCCGCTTCCACTTCGGGCTGCATCCCCTTGACGAAATACTCCTGGGGCACGCCTAATTTTAACCCTTTAAGGTCGCCGTCGAGGCATTTGGTATAGTCGGGCGTCGGCTCAGGCACCGAGGTCGAGTCTCTGTCGTCAAAGCCGGCAATAGCATTCATCACTAAGGCGCAGTCGGTAACGTCCTTGGTCAAAGGCCCTATCTGGTCGAGCGAGCTGGCGAAGGCGACCAGCCCGTAGCGGCTCACCCGCCCGTAGGTTGGCTTCATGCCGACCACGCTGCAAAAGCCGGCGGGCTGGCGTATGCTGCCGCCCGTATCCGAGCCTAAAGCGAAAATACCCTCGTCGGCGGCAACCGCTACCGCCGAGCCGCCGCTTGAGCCGCCGGGCACTCTGTCCAAATCCCAGGGGTTATGGGTGGGGAAGAAGGCGGAATGCTCGGTGGAGGAGCCCATGGCGAACTCGTCCATGTTGGCCTTGCCCACCGTCACCGCGCCGCAGCTATTCAGTTTCTCGACGACGGTGGCGTCGTAGGGGGGAACAAAGTTTTCCAGCATCTTCGACGAGCAGGTAGTCTTTACCCCCTTGGTGCAAAGCACATCTTTTAGCACCACCGGTATGCCGGTGAGGGGCTCGATGTCGCCCTTGGCGATGCGCTGGTCGGCTTTTTCAGCCTGTTTTAGCGCCAGCTCCCCGGTAACGCTGACCAGGGCTTTGAGTTTAGGCTCGACCTTCTCGATGCGCTCCAGGCAGGCTTTGGTCAGTTCCACCGAGGATATCTTCTTGTCCTTGAGCTGCTCGTGGGCTTCGTGTATGGTCAACTGTGTCGCTGTCATTCCAGCACTGCCTTTACCCGTAAGTATTCCCCCTCCTTGCGGGGTGCGTTAGCCAGCGTCTGCTCCTGGGGTAGGGAGGGTTTGACCACGTCGTCCTTGGTTACGTTCTGCAGGGGGATGGACTGGGCGGTAGGGGGAACATCGGTGGTATCCACCTGCTTCAGGGCTTCGAAGTTTTCCAGGATGTTGGATAGCTGCTCCCGCAGGCGGTCGACATCCTCGTCGGTCAGGCCCACCCGCGCCAGGCGGGCGATGTGCAGCACTTCTTCACGGCTCAGTTTCATAATGGGGTCATTATAGCGCCCATATCAAAAAGCGGGCAACAGAGATTATTCTGCCCCACCCCGATATTATCTATTCCCACCCGCCGCCCTTTAAGGAAAAGAGGGGGCTTTGCCCCCTCTTAAACACCCCTCAAAGGAGTGGAGTGGCGGAAACTGGAGAAGAGTTTAAAGAGATTACATCTCTGTAGGGTGGGCGTTGGGTTGGGCTTTTGGAAGTTTATAAACGGGTAAACAAGTCTATAATCTGGGAGTATTAAATCGAACTGTCACTATACCAATCAGAATTATCACAGTCTGTCGATTAGCTCAGGGAGCATGTCTATGTTGCACAAATGTATGTTTGCCCGTTCGGCATAATCCAACACACTCATAGATGTGTCTGCGAGAGCGTCGGAAGTTGTTGCTATAATCTTTTCGCTATAACGTTTACGTAAGAGACCCCTGATGTCCAGAAGTGTGATAGGTCGGCTCTTCAACTCAATAGCTATGCTTTTATGGCCTTTATTCACAACAACGTCAGCTCGCGTGCCCCAAGTAGTACCTCTGAGAAAATGAGTGGGATATTGGTTGGCAATATCTTGAATTATTGCTTGAATATCTGCTTCTTCTCTTCTTCTCATTATTAACCCCCAGACCCAGTTATTATTCGTTCGATAAAATAACCGATTGCGCCGCTCAGCAAAGCTGTTGCGATGAATATCCCAATTCTGAAGAGCCTTGCCTTCCTTCTCTCATGACGTATTATTGCATCAACTGGCTGTTGTTTTCCTGATGGGTATAGAACCTGGAAACCTATTGGTCTGTCAAAATGTCTGCAAAGAAACTCATGGAGTAAACTCAATCCAACTAGGCAGTCAAGAGAAGACTTGCCAAATATAGAGCACTCCCAATCATCCATTATTGATGCACAGCACCCGTGAACCTCTATGCTTGTTTTCTCCCTATGGGGAATCTTGCCTTCCCAGATTTCATGCAATCTATGTTGACCTATGATAGCAAATTCTCCCTCAATAGCTGATTTCGTACTGTCAGTTACTTTGGGTTCACCATTGATGGCAAGTTTCACTTCAAGTTCTTTCATCGACCAGTACCTTATACAGTCATTATAATACAATAGGGGATAACAAAAAAGACATTAATTGCTCATTAAGGAAAAGAATTGCGTGTCGAGTTACAGGGGTTGGGTCACCAAAAACTCTGCTATAATAATAACATCATGATGACCGCCCGCCTCATAATCGCCATAATCACC
>CAZPLG010000073.1:0-5317 GCA_964587415.1 uncultured Dehalococcoidales bacterium
ACCAGAGGATGAACGAGCTTCTGGCCAAACCGGTAGAGCATATAGACCCGGATACCACAGCCAGGATATTCCAGGAGGTTCCCGGGCTTTTACCCAGGTTAAACGTTTACCGAGAAAGGAAATAGATATGACCGAAGACGATATTCTGGCCCGGCTTAAGGAGAATGTTATCCAGGGAAGGAAGACCCAGCAAGATGAGGGTATAGATGAGAAGTTGTCGGGCACACCGGGGGTGGTGGAGTTGACCCGGTTAGCACTGGAGAAAAATATCTCGCCAGCGGAGATAATCACCCAGGCTCTGACGGCGGGGATGCGGGTGGTGGGGGAGAAATTCTCCACCAAGGAGTATTTTATCCCCGATATGCTGGCTTCGGCGGATGCGGTAGGCGAGGCGATGGATATTCTCAAGCCGCTGCTTGAGGCGTCAAGTGTTGAGACCAGGGGAAAATTCGCCATCGCCACGGTGAAGGGGGATATCCACGACATTGGCAAGAATATCGTGACCATCCTGCTCAAAGGGGCGGGCTATGAGGTACATGACCTGGGTAGTGATGTGCCTACAGAAAAGATTATCGAGTTTATCGGAAAAGAAAAGCCCGATTACCTGGGTCTATCGGCGCTGTTGACCACTACCATGACCGAGATGGAGGTGGTTATCGAAGCCCTCAAGGAAAATAGCTTAAGGGATAAGGTCAAGGTTCTCATCGGGGGGGCAGCGGTATCTGATGAGTATGCCCAGAAGATAGGCGCTGATGCCTATTGCCTGGACGGTTTCCAGGCCGTCAAGGTGCTGGATGAGTACAAGGGCGCCAAGGTCAATTCGGCGTAGGTTTTATTTAAGGTAGGTGATTGATTTATGTGTGGTATAGCCGGATGTTTCGGAGTAAAAGATAAAGAGACGATAAACAGAATGCTGGATGCATTGCCCCACCGGGGACCCGATGACCGCGGCATCCATAGCTTCAACAGCACTGTCTTCGGCCATACCCGGCTCTCCATCGTCGATGTGATGAAGGGGCACCAGCCCATTCTGGCCAACGGCGGCCGGACGGGCATTATCTGCAACGGAGAGATCTACAACTTCGGCAAGCTCAGGGAAAAGCTGGTCAATAAATACCCGTTCAAGACCGAATCCGACACCGAGGTCATCCTGCACCTCTATCAGGAAAAGGGCCCCGCGTGCGTCACGGAACTGGACGGGATGTTCGCCTTCGCTATCTTTGACGGTGATGACTTCATGCTGGCCCGCGACCCCATCGGTATCAAGCCATTATATTACGGCTACGTAAACGGTAAGCTCTACTTCACCTCCGAGCTGGGGGCGATGACGCTGGCCGGCGTGGACGAGGTGCACGAATTCCCGGCCGGTCATTATTACACCCCCAAAGAAGGGTTCGTACGGTACTACCAGCTTCCCGAAATCGAGGACCACCGGCTTACCGATGTTGAAGAGACGTGCAAACTTATCAGGGAGACCTTTATCGACGCCGTTAAGAAAAGGCTGCTTTCCGATAAGGAAATCCACGTGGGATCTTTCTGCAGCGGCGGTATCGACAGCAGCCTGGTGGCCGCTATTGCCGCCGAGGAAATCCCCCATTTGCATACCTTCGTCGTGGGCATGAAGGATGCCAAGGGTGAAGAAAGCGACGACCTGAAAGCGTCGCGCATCGCCGCCAAGCATATCGGCTCCACCCACCACGAGCTAATATTCACCGAGGACGAGTACTACGAGGCTTTGCCCATCGTCATCAAGAAGCTGGAGAGCTACGACCCCTCGCTGGTGCGCTGCGCCGTCCCCTGCTACTTTACCTGCAAGCTGGCCGCCGAATACGTCACGGTGGTGCTCACCGGAGAAGGCGCCGACGAGCTCTTCACCGGCTATCACTACATGAAGCACTACCCCATGGACTTGCTCAATAAGGAGGCTTTGCGCTGTATCGGCAACCTGCACAACATCAACCTGCAGCGAGCCGACCGCATGGGGATGTACTTTAACCTGGAGCTTCGAGTGCCCTTCCTGGACGTGGCTATGGTCGACCTGGCCATGCAGATTCCCCCCGAGCTCAAGATTAACGAGTCGGAGAAGGTCGGCGACAAGATAGAAAAATGGATTTTGCGCAAGGCGTTTGAGGATACGGGCTACCTCCCCGATGATATACTTTGGCGCTACAAGGTGCAGTATACTCAGGGCGCCGGCTGCGAGAGCCTCGGCGAGAGATTGGCCGAGAGCGAGGTCAGCCAGGATGAATTCGAGCGCATCAAGGCGGAGAACCCCAGAGCCACCATTAACAGCCGGGAGGCGGCCTACTACTATAAAATCTTCCGCCACTACCACCCCCAGGACTCAGTACTCGGCTCCATCGGCATCTGGACGGGCTTCGATTTCGAAGAGGAAAGAGAGCAGGTCAGGGGTACTATGGACGGCGACCTGAAACATACCCGCGAGGAGACATCCGCCAAAGCGAGGTAGAAAATGAAATGGACCATCCTGGGCTCGGGAGGGTGCGCCGTCATCCCCAAGCCGCTTTGCCAGTGCCCGGTTTGCCGGGAAGCCAGGGAGAAGGGGGTTCCCTATGCCCGGAGCGGTCCAGCGGCCTTTCTGCACGATATGAACCTGCTAATCGATACCCCGGCGGAGATTGCCAGCCAGCTCAACAATTCCGCTATCGACCGCATAGACTACCTCACCTTCACCCATTTAGACCCCGACCATGTCGAAGGCTTCCGGGTGGTGGAGCAGATAGCGCTGGATTTCCGCACCTGGCGCGCCTATCCGGAGAAGCAGATTTGCCTGCTGCTGCCGGAAGCGTTAAACAAAAATATCAAGAAGCTCAGCTCCCAGTACGGCCCGTTCATCGATTTCTACCGGGAGAGAGGTTTCTTTAAGCTAAAGCCTTTCCGTGACCAGGTCTGGGTCGGTGATGTTCAGCTCACAGCTATTCCCGTAGAGCGGGGTTCCCAGCCAGTCTTCATCTACGTCTTCGAGAAGTCGGGGGGCAGGGTGGTCTATGCTCCCTGCGACCTCAAGCCCTTCCCCGAGCACCGTGACGAAGTCCGGCACCCCGACCTTTTGATTACCCAGCCCGGTATATTTGAGGAGGGGCTTAAGCACGGCTTTCGCTACCCGGCAGAGCACATCACCCGAAAAAACCTCTATACCTTTGAGCAGACGATGAGCCTGGCGGCGCGCCTGCGGGCTAAGGAAGTCCTCTTTATGCACCTTGAGGAATACTGGAACCGGAGCTACGACGATTACCGTGCTCTAGAGGCGAATAATCCGGGGGTACGCTTTGCCTATGACGGTATGCAGGTTATGGTGGGGAAACGCTCAACTCGTCGAACTCTCACTGTTTAGTCTATTGACACTTAGTACGTAATAAAAGAGGAGGTGTCGAAAATGAACAAAGAAGTCCCGAAGAAAACAGATATAAATCGAGAGGTGCTAGGATGCTAGCTCGCCGGTCTACTCATCAGTCAGATACGAAAAAACGCTTTTCACACATGTTAAAAGGGTTCAAGAGTGCTAGCTATGCTAAGAAGGTTAGTCTGGCACGAGCGGCGTGGGCACACGACGAAATTCAGGCCAGCTTGGGGCAGTTCCTCGATGATTCCGACTCAATCGTCAGATTTAGGGCTTGTTTTATTCTGGCTGTAATTTCAGAGGAAGAGCCCCAGGCAGTGAGGCCTTTCGTTCCAAAGCTCATAGAGCTCCTCAGAGACCGTAGCGATAACAGTACGAGCATTCGGTCGCAGGCCGTATTTAGTTTGCTCAATGCGGCACGACAGGCACCAGATGTGATGGAAGCAGCCACGGCCAAATTTACACATAGACATACAGACTACGAGGAGCACCATGTAAGGTGGTATTGGCCATAAAGGTGTTGTCTTTTCAAGTGCTGGAGTCACTACTGGCAGACGAAAGGGACTTAGTTATAAGGAATGGAAGTAGAATTCGGGGCTAAGGTAATAGATAGAAACGGCAAGGTCTTAGGCACAGTGGATCACCTGATGCGAAACACCTGGACTGGGGAAATAACCAAATTTGTCGTCTGCCGAAAAGCACCTGATGAAGACCTATTCTTTTCGACCAAAGATGTGGTCGAGGCGACGAAAACCAAGGTCACTCTCAACATTTCCTTTCACGAGTTGAGCGAGAATGCTTAAAGTGATAATACGATGTCCCAAGTGCGTCACTGACGAGGTTATCAGGGAACCGGGCATTCCTGTTCTGGCTATACGGGGAATTTAAAAGCGCCTTCTCCGCTTTTATAAGTGTGTAGCATCTCGATAAGTTTATCGGTTGTCAAAACCCAGCCGTATGAACCCTTCACCTTAGCTATAGTAGCCTTGCTGAGCTCCGGCCAGGAAGACGCGGTGGCATCTTCTACCAGTATGATGTCGTAACCCAGATTGAATCCGTCCATCAGAGTATTGTCCACGCAGATTCCGGTGTCCACACCAGTAAATATCAGTGTATCGACATAGGCGCTCCTTAGCCACAGATCGAGGGCGGTGTCCTGGAAGGCGGAATCCCGCCTCTTAACGACTACGTGGTCTCCTTCGACGGGCTGGAGCTCATCGAGTATCTCGGCATCCCATGTTTCCCGTATGCACGAGGGTATCTTGAGGAATTCCGCCCTTCGGTTGGGTATAATTCGGTGCAGCCGTGAGTAAAGGTCTAAGCCCGATGCTTCTCTAACCTGCTGGGTATAGAAAATGGGTATCTTTAGCTTACGGCTGGCGTCTATCACCCGCGCAATATTAGGTATGATTTGCCGGTACGCATCTAAGTTAGCTCCAATAGAACCCCCGTACTTTTCATAAGAACCACCTAGGGCACAGAAACCGTTCTGCATGTCTATGACGAGCAGGGCAGGATAAAATGAGAGCGACCTTTTACGTGTCATAAAACTATATTCCTCTCCTTTATGTTCTTTACTATGATAATACGCGGGGAGTATTTTGCCAAGCTAATCCCTGCCTTTGACTGACGCAGATAAAGCAAGAATCTGATTGGATTTCCCAGTGGATACAATCGCTTGGATTATTACCTAGAGGTCACTAAAGAGGCTTTTGTTACCCAACAACACCTTTTAGCGGTTTGTGTAATCAGAGGCTATTCTTTTTTCAACCGGTCTTAAAAATACCGTCAATAGAAGACCAGCAATGCCCATAGCCGCACAGACTATAAAAGCCAACTGATAACTATTGGTCATATCAAATATATAACCTGTAATAAATGGACCAGCCGCAGCTCCAATGGTAAATCCAACGTGAACAACTCCGTAAATTAAACCATGTGAGCTAATCCCAAAAA
>CAZPLG010000074.1:0-5142 GCA_964587415.1 uncultured Dehalococcoidales bacterium
TTGGGTATCAGGACATTGACCAGCTTCTGCCCCGACTTATCGGTCGACTCGTTGGTGACGAAGCCTATGGCCCTCATGCCTTTTCGGGGGAACTCCACCAGCACCACCTGCAGGAAACTGGTCTTCTCCGGGGCGGAAAAACTGTCCACGATGTGCTTGATAGTGGAGTAGAGCTGCCGGAATATCGGGACCCTGCCTATAAGGGACTCGCCATAGCGAATCAGCCTCTTCCCCAGTATGTTGCCGGCGATGACGCCGATGAGGTAAATCAGCACCACGGTCACGCCGAAGCCTATTCCCGGAATGTTGTGCCCCCAGATATAGGTGATAAGCGGCTGCAGCAGGTTATCGACGGTGTTAAATACCCAGACCAATATGATGATGGTGGCGCCGAGGGGTATGCTAATGAGAATGCCGGCGAGGAACTGCCGCCTCAGCTTCCTACCCACCCCGCCCCTGGATACCCTGTCACTGCTCTCGGCCATTTTATTTGCCTCCTCCCTTATATTAACTTTTCGTTAAAGCCCCTGTATCCATAGATTGTATGACCGACTGGCTAGCTTTCCGGTTCGGGTTTCAGGGGAGGCCTGACACCGGCTGGCCACGACTTGGTTTCCAACGGCTTACAGATAATCTCGGTGATGTGGAGCTCGTAGAGCTTGGTGGAACTAGCCGCAAGAGCCACCACGGCAGTGTCGGAGCCGCGGCCGGTGCCGGTCACGGCGATTACCTTTTCCCCGGCAGCTATGCACCCACCGTCTGTCGCCATCAGGATTATCTCGACGCCGACCTTCATTCCCTGGCAAAGGGTGCGCAGCACTATAGCCATGACGGTGGGCGTTGTCGTGCCGTAGAAGCCGTCGGTGTGGAAGAGCATGGTGCCGAAGTGAACGCGGTGCCCTTTCTGCTCCAGCTCGGAGACCAGCGTTGCGGGAAACCTCTGTCTTCCGATAAAGCCGTATTGATGAGGCACTACCACCATCTTAATACCGGTGCCGGCAAAACGCTCTGCGGCCAGGCGGGCGGTCTCTCCCGTCGTCGAGGCGAGGACGATTTTCTTTATGCCCCGAGCCCTGGCCCGCTCCGCTGCCAGGCGCAGCGTTTCCTCGGTATTCTCCAACCCCGCCTTCTCGAAGTAGGTTATTTTCTCTTCCATTTTGTCTCCTCTCTTCAAATCTTTTAAAAAAGAAAGGGAAGCCTGTTGACTTCCCTCTAACATTCTTTGGTAGCGGGGGCAGGATTCGAACCTGCGACCTTTGGGTTATGAGCCCAACGAGCTTCCACTGCTCCACCCCGCGTCGCTATAGTAATAGATTTTATCGGACTTCCAGTATAACGGCTGGGGGATGACCTGTCAAGGCGTTTAGATTACCCCAAACCCCTCCCCGAAAAACCGGCTCACCTTCTCGGCGACCACTGCCTCGTAACCGCCCCAGAAGTGGTCGGCACCGGCAACCACCCGGTACTGTTGGGGCATATCCTCGGCCAGCTTTAAGAACTGCTCCCGCGGTATAACTAAGTCGTTCTCCCCGGCGATGACGAGCTTGGGCTTATTATAGCGCTTCAGCTCCTCCCAGCCCCCCTCCGCCAGCGCCGGCGAGACCAGCGCCAGCCTCTTCACCCTATCGTCTTTTATGGCCACGGGCAGGGCGACCCCGCCCCCGAAGGAATAGCCAGCCAGCCCGAGTCTCTCCTTATCGATACCGTCTGTGGATGAGGCAAAGTCCAGCGCCGCCCTGGCGTCCTCCTGCTCGCCGATGCCCTCCCCGAACTCTCCGCCGCTCTGGCCCACCCCCCGGAAGTTAAAGCGCAGGGCGGCTATCGACCTTTCCGCCAGCGCCTGGCAGATACCGAAGACGACGTTACTCGACATATTCCCCCCGTAGAGGGGGTGGGGGTGGCAGACGACCACCGCCGGCAAAGGCCCTTTAGCTTCGGGGAAATGCCAGACCGCCTCCAGCGCGATGTCGCCGCAGGGAATGGTGGTATGCTCTCGTCTCAAGCCTTTTTCTTTCTTTTAGCAGGGGGCTTTCCCGGTTTTTTCGCTCCAGGCTTTTTTGGCTTCGCCTGTTTAACGCTCTCCCACCAGGCCTTCAAGCGCTCGGCGACCTGCTTCTCGTAGCCCTGGTCGCCGGGCTGGTAGAAACGCTTATCTTTAAGGGCATCGGGCAGGTGCTGCTGCCCGGCAAAGTGCCCGGGGGAGTCGTGGTCATATTTATAGCCGTCCCCATATCCCATCCCCTTCATCAACGGCGTTACCGGGTTGCGCAGGTGCTTGGGCACCTCCGCGTCGGGCCCCTCTTTGATTTCCTCCTGCACCTTGGAGTAAGCCTGATAAAGCGAGTTGCTCTTGGGGGCAGTGGCCAGGTAGACCACTGCCTCGGCTATAGCCAGGTTGCCTTCGGGCATACCGATAAAGTGCACGGCCTGCTGGGCGGCCATAGCCACCACCAGCGCCTGCGGGTCGGCGATGCCGATATCCTCCGAGGCGAAGCGCACCAGCCGCCTAACGATATAAAAGGGGCTTTCCCCCGCCTCCAGCATCCTCCCCGCCCAGTAGAGCGCGGCGTCGGGGTCGGAGCCCCGCAGCGACTTGTGCAGGGCTGAGATGAGGTCGTAGTGGCGCTCCCCCGCCTTGTCGTAGGGCAGATAGCGTTGCTGGACGGCGTCCTCGATGGTTCTCAGCGAGATTATACGTTTGCCCTCTCTGTCGGGCGGGGTGGTGATGGCGGCTATCTCCAGGGCGTTGAGGGCGACCCGCGCGTCTTTGTTGGAGACCATAATCAGGCGGAGCAGGGCGTCCTCGTCCAGCTCCACGTTCATCTTGCCCAGGCCGTTCAGCTCGTCCTTGATGGCTCTCATGATAATAATCTGGAGCTCGTCCTCGGCCAGGGGTTCCAGGGTGAGCACCTGGCAGCGCGATAGCAGGGGAGAGATGACCTCGAAGGACGGGTTTTCCGTGGTGGCGCCGATGAGGGTAACGGTGCCATCCTCGACGAAGGGCAGCACGGCGTCCTGCTGGCCTTTATTGAAGCGGTGTATCTCGTCGATAAAGAGTATTGTCTTCTGCTTGTAGAGCTTGCGCCGCTCCTTGGCTTCCTCGATTATTTTCCTCAGGTCGGCGACTCCCGCGCTAACGGCGCTTACCGGGCTGAAGTGGGATTCGGTAGTGTTGGCGATGATGAAAGCCAGCGTCGTCTTGCCGCTGCCGGTGGGCCCCCAGAGAATCAGGGAAGGCACCTGCCCCGCCAAGATGGCCTTCCTTAAGACATGCCCCTCCCCCATCAGGTGTTCCTGCCCCACGAACTGGTGCAAGGCCGAGGGCCTCATCCGCGCCGCCAACGGCGCTCCCTGCCCCTTCTCCTGCTGAAACTGGTAGTCGAACAGGTCCATCACTGCCCTTATCTTCCGCTATTTAAGGATGTTTTACTGTGTCTTGATTTTCCTCAAAGCCTTTTCAGCAGCTTCTCGAACGTCCTCATCTTCATCCTTAATCGCCTGGAGGAGAGGCTCTAATGCTTGCTCTCCAATATCGCCCAGAATTTCGGCTGCGTCCCCGCGAACATGCCAATCTTTACTCTTTAGGGCTTGAATGAGTGACGGTACTGCTGGCTCTCCAATCTTAACGAGGGCCCAGGCTGCATAACTTGTATCATCCTCTAAAGCCTTAACGAGTGACCCTATGGCTGGTTCCCCGATCTCGGTAAGAGCCCTTACTGCCTCCTTGCGGACATAGTCTTTTTCTTCCATGGAACTCTTCTCCGCAATCTGGATAAGGTGCTCTACCGCTCTGGCATCTCCTATCCTGCCGAGGGCTCTGGCCGCTCCCCAGCGAGCATTTGGAATTTCGTCCTTCAGAGCCTGCATGAGATGCCGTACCGCACTTTTATCCCCAATCTCACCAAGAGCCTCCGCCGCTCTCATTCGAACATACCAGGCGTCATCCCTCAGGGCCTGAATGAGTGGCCTTACCGCCGGCTCTCCAATCTTAGCGAGGGCCATGGCTGCCTCCTGGCGAACCGGCTTATAATCATCCTTCAAAGCCCGAAATAGGGGGTCTAACGCTCTGGCATTTCCTATATCGCCGAGAGCCCATACCGCCTGTTCCCGAGCGTATCCATTTCTAGAACTCATAGCCTGAATGAGGGACTCTACTGCCGGGTCCCCGACATTTCCGAGAGCCCAGGCTGCATGCTGTCGGACATATTCATCTTTATCCTTTAGAGTCTTGATGAGAGGCTTTATCACACTGGTATCACTAATCTGGCCAAGGGCCCAGGCTGCACTCCCTCGAACATATCCATTTTTGTTCTTCAGAGCCTTGATAATAGGCTTTATCGCTTTGGTATCGCCTATTCTTCCAAGGGCTGGGGCTACTTCTCGGCGAACATTCCAATCTTTATCCTTCAGGGCCCGAATCAGAGGTTCTACTGCCCTGGTATCTCCAATCTCGCCGAGTGCTTTGGCGGCGCCTTGTCGGACATTTCCATCTTTATACTTCAGGCCCACAATGAGTGGCCTTACCGCCGGCTCTCCTATCTTTGCCAGAGCCTCGGCTGCTTTCTCTCGGACCTCGTAATCATAGTCCTTCAGAGCCCTGATAAGAGGGTCCACGGCTTTGGCATCTTTAATCTTGCCGAGAGCCGTTGCCGCGTCCTGTCGCACATCCTTCTCTTTATCCTTCAGAACCTGGATTAACGACTCTAGTGCTCTGGCGTCCCCTATCTCGCCGAGGGCTATTGTCGCTTCTCGCCGGACGTAATAATTTTTATCCTTCAGAGCCCTGATGAGAGGTTCCACGGCTTTAGCACCTTTAATCTTGCCGAGAGCCGTTGCCGCTTCCCTTCGGATAGGGTCGCTTTCATTTTCCAGCTCCTCTATCCTTTTTTCAATGTCTTTCTCACTCGTCCCCATTTTCATACCCCCCTTATTTATTCTTCCCCCATCAGGTGCTCCTGCTGCAGATTATAGCCGAAAAGGTCCCTGAAGTACCCTTTATCTTCTGCTATTTTAGACTATTTTACAAGCCTTTTTGGGGGTGGGTGTACCCTTTTTAGACTGCCTATTTGTACCTCTTAACCTCGAACCGATACAGCTCCACCGGCTCGTCGGGGTCAATGCCCGCCTTTAAGCGACAGATGC
>CAZPLG010000075.1:0-4957 GCA_964587415.1 uncultured Dehalococcoidales bacterium
AGGTATATAAGTGCCAACGGCCTTCCTTTTGGTTTTTAATCGCTTATGGGTTAATCGCCTACGGTAATCAGTTCCTTGATATCGTCGTAGATAGACATTCCTATGCCGGCCACCTCGGTTATCTCGACGATGTCGCTAAAGCCCCCGTTCTGCTCGCGGTAGACGATGATAGCCTGCGCCTTGCTCGGCCCGATGCCGGGCAAAGCTTCCAGCAGCCAGCCTTCGGCGCGGTTGATGTCTATCTTCTGTGGGCTTGCCTGGCTGACCTCCCCGCTCGAATCCGGGGGTTGCGCCAGGGTAATCTTGATGGGGTGGTTGGGGCTGTAGTGCTGCCAGGCGATGATGCCCCCGATAACGATAACAGCTATCAGCAGCAGGGTAATCAGCGCCCAGAATCGGTCGAGCTTGCCTGCGGTCACGGGAAGCCTCCTGGTGTTAGCTTCACCGGATATGACTAAATATTCAGGAACCTCTGAGGGCAGTCCCCAGCGCTTCTTCCGACTCGGGGGTGGTGATGGCTACTATCTGGTCTTCAGCCTCGAGGACGGTGTCTTCGTCGGGGACGAAAGGCTTCTGCTGACCGCGGATAACCAGCGATAAGGTATTCCCCGTCGGCAGCGGAAGCTCCTTCACCGTCTTGCCTATGGTGGTGGAGTGGGGTGGGATTTTTACCTCCACAATCTCCAGCCCCTGCTCCTGGATGTCCAACAGGTGCGTTATGGGGTGTGTGGGCACCTCTTCCTCTATGTTCTCCAGGATGATAGAGGTGCTGCTGATGGCGACATCGATGCCCATTTTCCTGAAGATAGTCTCGTTATTGGGGTTGTTGACGCGGGCTACGGTGCGGCGCACATTGAATTTATGCTTGGCGGCCTGGCAGGAAACCAGGTTATCCTCGTCTTCGCCGGTAACGGCGACGAACATATCGGCCCGCCCCGCCCCCGCTTCTTCCAGCGTGGCCATCTCGCAGCCGTCGCCGCGGACGCAAACACTGCCCAGTTCGTTACAGATAAAGGCGGTCCGGGCGGCGTCCTTTTCCAGTACCAGCAGCTCGTGCCCCTCGTCGAGCAGCGCCTTGGCCAGGAAATAGCCTACCTGCCCCCCGCCGATAATAATAATATACATTACTTAGCCTTCTTCTCTGCTTCCGGTTTTTCCTTGAGCAGCTGTTCTTTGATCATCTGGGCGAAGATGGTGGTCGGGCTGAAGGTCTCGATGCCCAGCGAGCCGAAAAGCTCCCGTCGCAGCGGGTCGTAGGTGCGGCAGAGCACCCGGGGCACGTTGAAGATGTGCTTGGCGATCTGACAGGCCATGATGTTGCGGTTATCTCCCTGGGTAAGGGCGATAAAGGCGTCGGCTTTCTCGATACCCGCCTTTTTGAGCGCGTCCTCGTCGGTGCCGTTGCCCACCAGGGCGGTGCCCCCGAACTCGGGCGGCAATCGGCGGAAGCTGTAATCATCAAGGTCTAAGATGGCAACTTTGTGCCCCTCGATGTCCAAAAGCCCCGCCAGTCTCCCCCCCACCCGGCCACAGCCCATAATTACTACTTTCATAACATTTTAACCCAAACTACGGAGTATATTGGTGATAGAGTATAACCTCACAGGGCGCGTTCCGCAACACGTAGGGCACCACGCTGCCCAGGCTGAACTGCCCGAAAATCCGCTTGTAAATGACGCCCATCAGTATTAAATCGGCCTCCCTTTCCACGGCTTCATCGACGATGGTCGGCCCCGCCTCGCGGGCCTGGAGCAGATCGGTCTCCACCTCGTAGCCCTCATCTTCAGCCACGGTGGCGATGTGGTCCAGTACCTCCTCGGCCTTCTTGACGTCGGGCGTAATATCGACATCCAGCGGCAGCGTGCGCTTCACCGTGAGCACATAGACCGTCCAGACTTTAGCCTTGCTCTTCTTGGCTAGCTGGCAGGCCAGCTTTATTACCTCGTCGTCGGCGGTAGTGCCCGTCACCGGCACCACAATCTTAGTGAACTCCATTGCCTTCCTGTTGCCGCTCGGGTCCTGGAGTAACCGTATTATAGTCCCCTGCGGGCGACTCTACAATCCCCCCTCCTCCGGTTTTTGGGGTGGGTGGGTCAGGGGTAAATGCGATTTCCAGCGGTAGAGGCAGTAAACAATCAGCCCGACCGCCATCCAGATTATCCCCACCCAGCGGCTATAAGGCTGGGTAATCAATATAATAACCCATATCCCGAAGGTGGAGACTAAGCCGATGATAGCCGTTATCGGCAGTTCCCAGCCGAAGATTCTCAGGTTCCAGCCCAGCTTAAAGGGACGTTCCATATCCGGTTTTTTCGCCCTCATGCGGAGGATGGAAGCGTGGGCGAACATAAAGGCCAGCAGCGAGCCGAAGGCATACAATGCGCCCATATTCTCGAAGACTTTGCCGCCGAAGAACCCCGGAATCAGGATGATAATAGCTATCAGGCTGAACAATATGATGGCAATATAGGGCGTCTTAAAGCGTGGGTGCACCTTGCTCAGGGCGGAGGGCTGCAGCTTGTGGGTACCCAGGGAGAAAGCCAGCCGCGAGATGCCGATAAGCCCGGCGTTGGTGGCGATGAGCAGGATGGAACCGGCCAGAATGGCGATAAGCGGCTTGAGCACCTCGGATATCAAAGTTATGGGTATATTGGCGGCGATGCCGGCCACCGGGTCGCGGGCCCACTCGGTGGCAAGCTCCTGGGGGGTCATCGCCGAGAGCGACACCAGCGAGATGCCGGCGAAGATAACCAGCACGGCCACAATCATCATCACCAGCGCCCGCGGCACCTTTCTCTCCGGTTTTCGGGTCTCCTCCGCCATCTGGGACATGGTTTCGATGCCCGTATAGGCAATGGAAGCCAGGGCGATGCCGAAGACCAGGTTCTCGGTGCTGGGCCAGTTATCGATGATGCGGTGAAACAGCACCACCGGGTCGAAGAGCAGGATAAAACCGATAACCACCAGCGCTATCTGGGTGGTTATATCCAGTACGGCGGCGCAGATGTTCACCCACGAGGTCTCCTTGATGCCGATGACGTTTATCATCATCAGGAAAAAGACGATGCCCATGGAGGTGGCGGTGCCCAGGAGGGGGGAGGCTTTAAACGGCTCGAAGAAAAAGCCGAGGTAGGGCGGGATGGTATAGGCGGATATAGAAATGGTGACGATATAGCTCAGCATCAGCGCCCAGCCGGCGATAAAGCCGGCCATGTCGTTAAAGCCGTGACGGGCAAAGCTGGCCGAGCCGCCCGCTTCGGGCAGCATGGCCGTGCCCTCGGCGTAGGTCAGGGCGGTGAAAATAAACAGGACGCCAGCGATACCCAGGGCGATAGGGGTAGCCCCCAGGGCCACCACGGCGACTATCCCTAAGGCGTAATAAATGGACGAGCCGACGTTGCCGTAGCCGGCGCTGAACAAGGCGGGGATACCCAACACCCGCCTCAGGCGGTTGCGTTTGATGCGGCGGGGGCGAAAAATCCTGTCGCCGGGTTTGGGTCGGTAGTTATCTTGCATTTTTAGGTTTAACCGATTTTACCACTATAGACCATAATTTTATAGCCTACAATTTGGTAAGTTTATGCCCCCGAGCGCTGTCTGTCAATAACCTTATTATAGCTTGACAATTATTTGACCCTCAACTAAACTCACAGTGGAAAAATGTTGACCAATTTCCTCCGTTATACCCCTGATTTCAACAGGGCGTTTATTCAATATGCCCGCCGCGGGCAAAGGAGGTGTCGGGCGTGAAGTTCCCCTTTATTCCCCGTGAAGAGAAGTTCTTCGACCTTTTTCAGGCGAGCGCGCAAAACGTGGTGGAAGCGGCGCACCGGCTCAAGGAGATGGTCGATAAATGGGAGCACGTCGAGGGTAGTGTCGACGAGATAACCGCGCTCGAGCACCAGGGGGATACCATAACCCACAGCATTATGGCGCGGGTGCACCGCACCTTCGTCACCCCCTTCGACCGAGAAGACATAGTCCAGCTGGCCCATTCCCTGGACGACATCATCGACTTTATTCACGCGGCGGCTGACTCCATGCTCCTCTACAAGGTAGACCGCCCCGGCCCCCGCGCCCGGGAGCTGGCTGAGATTATCGTCCAGGCGGCGGAAGAAGTAGAGAGGGTAATGCCCCAGCTCAAGAAACGCATCGTCTTGAGCCAGGTTCTCAAGCGCTGTGTCGAGATTAACCGTCTGGAGAACGTCGCCGACAGGGTATACCGCGCGGCGATGGCGGAGCTTTTTGCCGATTCGTCCGATATAGCTAATATTATCAAGTGGCGCGAGATTTACGCCCATATGGAAAGCGCCACCGACCGGTGCGAGGATGTGGCTAACGTCCTTGAAGGGGTAGCCATCAAGCATGCCTGATTTTGCCCTCGGTTACCTGATAATTATTATCATCTTTGCCGTCGGCTTCGGCCTGGTCAACGGCTTCAACGACGCCGCCAATGCCATTGGTGCTTCGGTCGGCTCCCGGTCTATTTCCCCCCGCAACGCGGTAATACTGGCGGCCTGCTTCAACTTTTTCGGCGCCGCCAGCGGTCTGGCGGTGGCGCGCACCATCGGCAAAGGGATTCTGGTCCCGGATGCGATATCCTACGTGACGGTGATTGCCGCTCTGGCCGCGGTTATTATTTGGGGGGGTGTAGCCACCTACCTGGGTCTGCCGGTAAGCATAACCCACGGCTTCGTCAGCGGGCTGGCCGCCGCCGGCGCCGCCACGGTGGGCTTAGGGGCTATACAATGGGGCGTCATGGGACGGGTGCTGTCGTCGGTGGTGGCGGCTCCCGTCCTCGGTTTCGTCGGCGGCTTCGCCCTCATGATTATCCTCTTCTGGGTCTTCCGTCAAAGCGCCCCCGCCTTTATGAGAATCGTTTTCAGCCGTCTGCAGTGGCTTACCACCGCCTTTCTGGCCTACAGCCACGGCAAGAACGACGGCCAGATGCCCATCG
>CAZPLG010000076.1:0-4640 GCA_964587415.1 uncultured Dehalococcoidales bacterium
TTCTGCTGCGCGGCATCAATGACAGCGTGGAGACACAGACCAGGTTGTGCCAGGGTCTGCTCAAGATTAAGGTGCGCCCCTACTACCTCTTCCAGTGCGACGAGGTGGAAGGGACGGAGCACCTGCGCACCCCGGTGGAGGTGGGCCTGGAGATAATGGAGGGCATGCGCGGCTATACCTCAGGTCTGGCCGTGCCCACCTTCGTTATCGACCTCCCCCAGGGCGGGGGCAAGGTACCAGTGCAACCTAACTATATCCTGGGGCAGACCGGTGACAGGCTCTTGGTGAGGAACTACCACGGCCATATCTACCACTGCCATAACCCGAGGGTAAAAGCCAAGGCTAAGCTGGTGCCAGCGCCCCTTCAGGTTAAGGTGCCCGTAGCGGTCAAGAAAGTAGGAATCAGGGATGCGGATAGGCTTAGCCTACGATCTTAAAGCGGCCGTGTCCCTGGCCAAGGATAGCCCTGACGACGCCCTTGAGGAGTATGACTCCCGGGAGACGGTGGAGATTATCGCCGCCGCCCTTACTGCCGCCGGACACTCGGTGGTAAGGTTGGGTGGGGGCGATGAGTTCCTGGAGAATATCCTTCGCCAGAAGGTCGACATCGTTTTTAACATCGCCGAGGGGCGGGGTAACTCCCGCAGCCGCGAGTCTCAAGTGCCCGCTATACTGGAGATGCTGGGCATTCTCTACACCGGCTCGGACGCCCATTGCCTGACGGTCTGCCTGGATAAGCCGTGGGCTAAGAAGCTGGTGTCCGCCGAGGGGGTGGCTACTCCCAACTGGCGGTTGATAAACGATGAGGAGAGCTTAAGTCAGCTCTCCTGGGAGCAATTCCCGGCCATCGTCAAGCCCGCCTATGAAGGCTCGAGCAAGGGCATCCGCCTGAGCTCGGTGGTGGACGATATGGGACGGCTGCAGGATGAGGTAAGCCGACTACTCAACGATTACCGCCAGCCGGTGATGGTGGAGGAGTTTATCAGCGGCGACGAGGTCACCGTGGGTATTATCGGCAATTCCCCGCCCAAGGTGATAGGTATGATGCGCATCCTGCCCAGAAAGAGGGACGGGCGCTTCGTCTATTCCCTTGAGGTAAAGCGCGATTACCTGAATTTGGTTGACTACGAATCGCCACCTCAGCTCGATGATAAGGTTCTGGCTGCCATAGCCGCCGCCAGCCTCAAGGTGTTCAGGGTTCTGGGCTGCCGCGACTTCGCCCGTATCGATTTCAGGATTGCCCCTGACGGGGTGCCCTATTTTCTGGAGATAAACCCCCTGCCGGGGCTGGGGGCATACAGCGACCTGGTCATCATGGCCCGGAAACTAGGCTGGACGCACCAGGGGCTGATACAGGCTGTCTTCGAGGCCGCGTGGAAAAGGTACTCGCCGTGCGTCGCCGTATAGCCGTTGTCTATAACCAGCCCCTGAAAAGCCGCTATGACGAGCGGGGCGAGCAAGCCGCCGTCAGCGGCGTCCTTGAGGCCGTGGAAGCGGTGCACGACGCCCTGCTCGAACTGGGATACGGGGTGGTCAAGGTCCCCTTGTCGCCACCATTACCCCGCGCCCAGGAAAGGCTCGCCGCCCTGGGAGACGATTTAGTCTTCAACCTCTTCGAGGGCTTTGCTAGCCACCCGGAGACGGAGGCCGAGATAGCCGAGATTCTGTCGGCGCTCAAACTGCCTTTTACCGGCTGTGCCGCCGGTGCGCTAAAGCTGGCCTTGGACAAGGCTAAGACCAAGACGTTTTTAAAGAACGCCGGAATCAATACCCCCGATTTTCAACTGCTCCGGCCGGAGACGCTATCGAGCTTTAGCTTAAGCTACCCCTGCATCGTCAAGCCCCGCCGCGAGGACGCCAGCCACGGGCTTTCTTCAGAGAACGTGGTCTATGACTTCGCCTCGCTGGAGAAGCAGGTGACCGCCGTCAGCCGATACTACGGCGGGCAGGCCTTGGTGGAGCATTTTATCGATGGCCGTGAGTTTAACGTTACCGTGCTCGGCGATACCGTCCTGCCCGTTTCGGAGATAGACTACTCGCTGCCTGAAGGGACGCCTAACCTGCTGACCTTCGCCGCCAAGTGGCAACCCGATAGCGATTATTTCCAAGGCACCAGGGTAGTCTGCCCGGCTAAAATCGAAGACAAGGAAAGAGAAGATATCGCCCGAACCGCCCTTAATGTCTTCGGCTTGCTCGGTTGCCGCGGCTATGCTAGAGTGGATATGCGGCGGGATGAGGCCGAACGGATTAACGTTATCGAGGTCAACCCCAACCCCGATATCTCCCCTGGCTCGGGTTCGGTGCGCCAAGCAGAAGCCGCTGGCATGAGCTACCCCCAGTTTATCGAGAAGATTGTTCAGCTGGCGCTGGAGAATAAAGACGATGACGGTCAAGATACGCCCCATGGCCGAAATAGACAAGCCGGCGATAATGGGGATTCTGCGCGACACGCCCGAGTTTAAGCCCGCCGAGGTGGCGGTGGCGGAGGAGGTTATCGACATCTACCTGGGCGACCCTCAAGGCTCGGGCTATAACGCGCTCGTCGCCGAAGCCGATTCGGAAGCCATCGGCTATATCTGCTACGGGCCGACACCGATGACCGAGGGCACCTGGGACGTGTACTGGATGGCGGTGACGCCCCGGCAGAAGGGGAAGGGAATAGGCAGTGCCTTGCTGGCTTACGCCGAGGATAAAATCAAAGAGGCTAAAGGCAGGCTGGTGCTCATTGAGACATCATCCCAGCCGGGCTACGAGCGGACGAGGCGCTTTTACTCAGCTAGGGGCTATGAGCTAATCAGCCGCATTCCCGATTTCTACGCCCCCGGCGATGATGAGCTTATTCTGCAGAAGCGACTGAGATAGCACTGGAAGTACAGGATAGATAGTGAGCAATTTCTGGCAGGACTTCGCCTTCACCTTTGTGCCTCTTTTCATCGTTATTGACGCCCTGGGCACTCTGCCCTACGTCATTTCCATGAGTGAAGACATGGTCAGGCCCCAGCGCCGCCGCATGGTTCACCTTGCCGTAATCACGGCGGTGGTGGTCGGGCTGGTCTTTCTTTTCCTGGGCCAGCTCATTTTGAAGCTGCTGGGCATTTCGGTGGGCGCTTTTGCCATTGCCGGCGGAATAATCCTGCTGGTGTTCGCCATCCAGTATATGACCACGGGCCACATGGTGAAGGTCATAAAGGAGGAGCTGGTGGCGGTGGTGCCCATCGGCACGCCGCTGACGGCGGGTCCGGCGACGATAACCACGCTGTTACTGCTGGCGACGCAGTTTCCGCTCTACATGGTGCTTATCTCCTTCGCCCTGAACATGCTCATTACCTGGGTCATTTTCCTTGGGGGAGAGTGGGTGTCTCGTTTTCTGGGGCAGGGTGGGCTGAGGGCGATTTCACGGGTGTTCAGCCTGCTGCTGGCGGCTATCGCCGTGAGCATGGTTATACACGGGCTGGAGTTGCTTGGTATAATTAAGGGTGTGGCGGGCTAAAAGCCCGGGGGGCGTAAGTTATGTTTCGCATTCGGCGGGTCTATGACGATATAACTCCAGCAAATAAAGAGGCCATCGCCCAGGTCCAGGAGATTCTGCGCACCCAGTTTCCTCTCCTCTCCCGGAGGGACATCGCCAAGCTGCCCGAGCAACTGCGCAACCCGTTAAAATATCGTTTCCGCTCCATTCTCTTCGTCGCCGAGGGGACAAAGGGTCGTATTATCGGCTTTGCCTTGCTCTTTCATGGGCCCGCCCTAAAGTTTTGCTACCTGGACTATATTTCCGCCGCCGAACGCAGGACTGGCGGTGGCATCGGTGGTGCCCTCTACGAAAGGGTGCGGGAGGAAGCGCTCGACCTGAATACCGTGGGTCTTTTCTTCGAGTGCTTGCCGGATACCCCCGAACTTAGCCGTAACCCCGAAGTCAGGAAGCAGAATGCAGCCCGCCTGCGCTTTTACGAGAGATACGGCGCCCGACCCATTATCAATACCGCCTACGAGACGCCGCTTAAGCCCGGTGACGATAACCCGCCCTACCTGGTCTATGACGACCTGGGGTTGGGGGAGGGGCTGCCCCGGAATGCTGGCCGCGAAATTGTCCGGGCGATTCTGGAGCGCAAGTACAAAGGGGTATGTCCCCCCAGCTACGTTGAGATGGTGGTCGAGTCTTTTCGGGACGACCCGATAAAGCTCAGGGAGCCGAGATACGTAAAAAAAGCGCCTATTTTGCCCAAGCGTTCCATAGCCGTCGATAAGCAAATCGTGCTCGTCATCAACGACCGCCACCTGATTCACCATGTCGAAGAGCTGGGCTATGTAGAATCGCCGGTGAGGATAGACACAATTCTCAAGGAGCTGGATAAGACGGGGCTGTTTAATAAAATCGCCCCCCGCCACTTCTCCGAGCGCTATATCAAGACGGTGCACGATAGCCAGTTCGTTGACTATTTCAAGAATGTCTGCACCGGTCTGGTGCCGGGCGAATCCATCTACCCCTACGTCTTTCCCATCCGCAACATCGCCCGTCCCCCCAAGG
Source organism: uncultured Dehalococcoidales bacterium (assembly GCA_964587415.1). Lineage (GTDB taxonomy): Bacteria > Chloroflexota > Dehalococcoidia > Dehalococcoidales > BS750m-G39 > E44-bin88. The sequence goes on from CAZPLG010000076.1 coordinate 4,526, forward strand.
AGCTCCCCGTCCGCGCCGGCTACTACTGTATCGACACCTTTACCCCGATAAACGGCAATGCCTTTTTAGCCGCCAAGCGGGCGGTGGACTGCGCCCTGACCGCCGCCGGGCAAAT
>CAZPLG010000077.1:0-4638 GCA_964587415.1 uncultured Dehalococcoidales bacterium
AGAGGGACATAAGGACGCCCGGCCTGTCCCCGGGTTGGTCGCTTGACCCTGGTGGTAACATCAGGGCTAGATAGATGGTCGCCGTCCTTCACTTGTGAAGGACACAGAACTCGGCTTACAGGTTTACTTGACCTCTTTGCCGCAACTCTTTCCCTTTCCGCTTGGCGTTGAGAAAAGGGGAGTAAAACCTCATTTTAAAGCGTAATCGGGGCTAAAAATGTGATGCCAGTTGCCCTCAATGAGCTTGTAAGTCGGGTTGGGTTGGTCATATAGTTGAATGTCAGAAGGGTAATTTTTTAAGAAAGCCGGTATGGAGACAGTAGACCCGATAGTTCGCGATTTTATACTCTTCTGCCTTCAGCGCCAGGGGAAAGGCTGGCCTGCCCTCTACGACGAGATGTGCTGGGTGGCGGGGCAACGGCTCTTCCGGGGGCTGGGCTATACCGACTTGAGAAAACGGGGGCTTTCCTTCAGCCTGGCTAGCATCGATGCTACCATCCACCTGGTGGATACCGTCGCTGCCTCCAGTTAAGCCGCCCGCTCTTTTACCTTTCTTTTATTCTCCCTCTTTGATAAGATAGCCTTGTTTAATGGTATAAAGCTTTAAGGGAGAGTGAGTCCGATGTCAAAGAAGGTGAAAATAGCGCTGAGCCTATTTCTGGCGGTAATTATTGCCCTGGCCTTCACGGCGGGCTGTTTTATCGGTGACAATACCACCCCGCAGAGTGACTTTGATAGTGACTTTGATATTATAGAGCAGGCTTGGGAGATAATACTCCGGGATTATGTGGAAAACGACCAGCTTGACACCGAAGCCCTGGCCCAGGGGGCGGTCAGGGGCATGATGGAAGCGCTGGGCGACCCTTACACCTCATTTCTCGATGCCGAAGCCTACCAGCTTAGCCTGAGGAGCTTAGAAGGCAGCTTCGAGGGCATTGGCGCCTATGTAACTATTAAAGACGAGCAACTGATGATTATTTCTCCGATTGCCGATTCCCCTGCGGATAAGGCGGGCATCAGGGCGGGCGATATTGTTCTGGAAATCGACGGCCAGTCCACTACGGGCATGAGCCTGGTTGAGGCGGTGCTCCTTGTCCAGGGTCCCGAAGGCACGCAGGTCGACCTCCTCGTCCTTCATGAAGACGAGGCCGAACCCGAGCTGATTTCGATAATACGGGCGGTGATCGAGGTGTCCAGTGTCGAGTTCGAGATGAGGGAAGAAATCGCCTATATCATTATCAGCCATTTTTCCGAGCGCACCGCCGAAGAGCTATCACTGGTGATGGAGGCGGTAAACCAGCAGGGGGCTGAGGGCATAATCCTCGACCTGCGCGGCAACCCCGGCGGCTTGCTGGACGTGGTTATCGATGTCGCTGGCTTCTTCCTGGAGGAGGGAGTGGTGGTGGTTGATGTGGTAGATAATGAGGGGAATCATGATGTCTACTCGGTTAAGCCGGGCCGAATAACCACTGACCTGCCCCTGGTGGTTCTGGTCGATGAGTACAGCGCCAGTGGCAGCGAGGTGCTGGCGGGTGCCCTGCAGGATTACGGGCTCGCCGTCATCGCCGGCACCAAGACCTTCGGCAAGGGCAGTGTCAATATCCTGCAACAGCTCGGCGACGGCTCAGGTTTGTATATCACCAACGCCCGCTGGCTTACCCCCAACGGTCGCCTCATAGAGGGTGAAGGTATATACCCCGACTATGAACTCGAACTTGAGGGTGAGGACGCCATCCAGTGGGCCATAGACTACCTGAGGAATAACTAACGGTATGAACAGCCGGCATCTGCGGATGTGGGTCATAGTGGCGCTGACCCTGGCGCTGGGGGCAGCTATTATCCGCCTGGCCTGGGGGATTACCACCGCCAGCCACGGGGGCAGCATAGCCATAATAATACTGCTCATGGTGGCTATTAGTGTCACCTATGCCCTGCTCCTCTACCTGGCTATCAAACCCAGCCTGAAAAAGCTCACGAGCCTGCCGGTGGCGATATTGGCCTCGGTAATAGCTGGCGGGGGCACCGTCGGCGGCACCATCCACTTTGTCCGCTTCGTTTCCTCACCCAGGGCGTCTTCGCCACTTAGCGTGTTGGTTGCCAGCCTGCTTATGGCCAGCGGCGTGACTATCTGTGGACTGATTCTATGGGTCGTCTGGCGGGTTCGCAAAGGCAAAAAGGTCTAAGGGGCTATGGACAGGGAAAGATTCGAAAGGCTGGTGGAGAGGGCGGTGGAAGGCCTGCCCGAGGAGTTTCGCACCCGGCTGGAGAACGTTGACGTGGTGGTGGAAGACTGGCCGGCGCACCATGAGCTGGCTAGATTAGGGCTAAGGAGTCGCTACGAGCTGCTCGGTCTTTACCAGGGCGTGCCCCTGACCAAACGCGGCGGGCATTACGGGCTGGTGCCCCCCGATAAGGTAACCATCTTTCAGAGGCCGATTGAAGCCAAATGCCGTGACGATTCTAAGATTACGGCTGAGATTGGCCGGGTTGTTCGTCACGAAATAGCCCACCACTTTGGCATCGGGGACGGGCGCTTAAGAGAGCTGGGAGAAGGTAAAAAAGACCTCTAGCCCAAATCTCTGACCATGTAGTCGCCCTGTGACCTATAGCCGAACTCGGTGCGGTAGTATTCCCGGGCGCCGATACCGCTCAAGATTGTCATCTGTCGCGCCCCGAATTCCTCGGCGGCGATTCGTTCCGCCTCCCGGAGCAGGGCTTTGCCCAGACCCTTGTGTTGAGCCGCCTCTGTGTTCTGCTCGGCGAGGGGAACCTCGGGCCCGTAAACATGTAGTTCCCGTATCAAAGCCGAATTTTCGTTGGTCTCAATCTCGGGCTGAATCCTCATCCGCAGTATGGCGAACAGTGTTTCGCCCTCATCCTCAAAAGAGAGAAAGATCTCCTTGCCCCCCGCCGCCCCGTAGTCCATCCTCACCAGGCGTGGCTCGCCTATTTCCCGGCCTTCTCGCGCCCTATGGCCATACTCACGGCAGCGGATGCACTTACATTCAAGACCCCTTTGTTTCATGCGCTGCTTGACCACCCCCCGCAGCGAGTCCTTGCAGCCGGCGGTGATGAACTTGGCCGGAATATCGCGCAGCACCCGCGAAATGCGCACGTATTTGGGCACGATGGACTTAATATCAACCAGCAGCTTGACCATGGTCTTGATTTCGTAGGGTTGGTAGCGGTTTTCCTGATACCATTTCTCCAGCTCGGTGCCCTCGACCACCATAGTCGGGTAGAGCTTCAAGCCGTCGGGCTTAAAGCGCTCGTCCTCGAAGAGCTGTCGGGACAGCTCCAAATCGTGCTCTGGCGTGGAACCGGGCAGCCCCGGCATCCAGTGGTAGTGCACCTTGAAGCCGTGCTGCCTGAGAAGGGCGGTAGCTCTGACCACATCCTCGACCTTATGCCCCCGTCGGGTCAGGCGGTAGATTTCGTCGTCCAGCATCTGCGCCCCCAGCTCGACCCGCGTAGTGCCGAACCGCAACATGCGCTCTATCTCCTTTTCCCCGCACCAGTCGGGGCGGGTCTCGATGCAAAGCCCGGTGCAGCGGTGCTTTGCCGTCTGGTTGCGTTGCTTGGCTTCTTCCAGGTCGGCTGAATCCTGGCCGTTCAAGCCGTCAAGGCACTCCTTGATGAACCGGAATTGGTAGTCCTCGGGGTAGGCCAGGAAGGTGCCCCCCATCACTATCAACTCGACCTTGTCGGTGGGGTGCCCCATCTCCGTCAGCGCTTTCAGCCTTGAGCGGACCTGCTTTCCGGCGTCGTAGTCGCACCTTATCGCCCGCAGTACCGCCGGCGACTCCGGGGTATAGCTCTGGGGCGTGGACTGGTAGGTGGGGCAATAGATGCACTGCCCCGGGCATTTCAGCGGCTCGGTCATCACCGCCACCGGCGTCACCCCCGATATCGTCCTTGCAAATTTCCTCATCTTATGCCATAAACAGTGTAGCAAATTTAGCCGAGAAACAGAAACATAGTATTGGGGAGATTGCTGCGGGGGGATGCAACCTCCCAACCCCACCTTGTTAGCATAGGTCTTTCTAGCCCACCCATCCCGCCCAGTATGGGTTAGACCCCTACTAGACCCCTTATTTGGGGGTGAGATTGCTTCGCTTCGCTCGCAATGACGGGGAAAAAGAGGCTGGATTCCCGCTTTCGCGGGAATGACAAATTGGGGTGGGGAGAGAAGTTTATAGAGGTGACACCTCTATAGGGTGGGATTTGGTGTGGGAAAAACTACCTGGGGGGTAGGGTGAACAATAAAGAAATCTTCGACTGGATAGCCCCGAGCTGGTATAACTTCCGGCACTGGTCTATATTCCAGACCGAGCTGGAGGCGCTAGCCCGCCGCTGGCAGAAAGGCCGGCTGCTCAACGTCGGCTGCGCCCACGGGCCCGACTTTCTGCCCTTCAAGGACGACTTCGAGCTATACGGGGTGGACTTCTCCGCCGAGATGCTCAAGTTCGCCGAGAAGTACGCTCAAAAATTCGGTTTTACCGTAGAGCTTAAGCTGGCCGATGTCCGCCGCTTGCCCCACCCCGACCAGAGCTTCGACTGGGCAATCTCGGTGGCGACCTATCACCACCTGGGGGGTGGGGAACATCGAGAGGCATTGCAGGAACTAAAACGGGTGCT
>CAZPLG010000078.1:0-4598 GCA_964587415.1 uncultured Dehalococcoidales bacterium
TAATTAAGTAAAAAGAATAAGAAACCTTTAAGCCGGTCCGGCGAGACTGGCAAGGGAAATAGGAAACGCGGAGCGAGGCCTCTTGCCAGTTTGGGTAAGAGGTTATTTTTATGCCTAAAAAAATCATAATGACCCCGGAGGACATCAAGCGCACACTGGCGCGCATCGCCCACGAGATTATCGAGCGCAACAAGGTCATCGAAAACCTGATACTGGTGGGCATACACACCCGCGGCGTGCCCCTGGCTCATCGTTTAGCCGCCAATATCGAAGACTTTGCCGGGGTTAAAATACCGGTGGGCACGCTGGACATCAGCCTCTACCGCGATGACCTCTCCTCTCTGGAACTACAGCCCACCGTCAAGAACACCGACATTCCGGTCAATGTTGACGGCAAATCCATAGTCCTGGTTGACGATGTTTTATACACCGGGCGCAGCATCAGAGCCGCCATGGATGCTCTCACCGATTTGGGAAGGCCCCACCTGATACAACTGGCCGTCCTCATCGACCGCGGTCACCGCGAAATACCGATACGCGCTGACTATGTCGGCAAGAACATGCCCAGCTCAAGGCACGAGGATATACAGGTCAAATTGCAGGAAAGCGACGGCGTCGACGAAGTAGCCATCACCTCTACGCCTATCGCTGAGGAGGGATAGCCATGACGACAGAGCAGATAAAGACGGTGGCGCCCAAGCCGGCTCCGGTATGGCGGCACCGCCATATACTGGATATCGACGACTTCAGCCGCGAAGAGATAGAGCTTGTCTTTAATACCACCCGGGCGATGAAAGAGGTCCTATCGCGGCCCATAAAGCGAGTGCCGGCGCTGCGCGGCAAGACGCTGATAACCCTGTTCTACGAAGCCAGCACCCGCACCCGCCTCTCTTTCGAGCTGGCCGCCAAAAATCTGGGCGCTGATGCCGCTAATCTGAGCGCCCCCGCCAGCAGCGTAACCAAGGGCGAATCGCTAATCGATACCGTGAGCACGCTGGAGGCGCTGGGAGCGGATATAGTGGTCATGCGCCACCCCCACTCGGGAGCGCCCGATATCGTCACCAGATACGTCGAGGCCAGCATTATCAACGCCGGAGACGGCTGGCACGCCCACCCCACCCAGGCATTGCTCGACCTCTATACCATTCAGGAGCACAAGAGTACCTTGAAGGGACTAAAGGCGGTTATCATCGGCGATATCCTGCACAGCCGCGTGGCGCGCTCCAACATCTGGGGGCTGACCACGATGGGCGCTGACGTTACCCTCTGCGGTCCCCCCACCCTCCTCCCCGACGAGATGGGAAAACAGAACCACCACCTCCCCCCGACCAGTATTGAGCATAATATCGAGCGCGCCCTCGACGGCGCCGATGTGGTGATGACGCTGCGCCTGCAGCTGGAAAGGCAGCAGAGCGGGCTATTGCCCAGCATACGCGAGTACGTTCAACTATATCAGCTTACCGAAGCCAGGCTCAGTTTAGCCAAGCCCGATGCTTTAGTGCTTCACCCTGGCCCGGTAAACGAGGAGATTGAGATTGCCCCCGCCATCGTCCACGGCCCCCAATCGGTCATCAACGAACAGGTAGCCAACGGGGTCGCCGTGCGCATGGCTTTGCTTTATATCTTAGCCGGGAGTCAGAAGCAATGAACAAAGCACTACTCATTAAAGACGGACGTATAATCGACCCCAGCCAGAAAACAGATGAAGTCGGCAGCCTGCTGGTCGCCGAGGGTAAAATCTCCTGGCGGGGTAAAGGAGAAGAGGCGCCACCTGAAACCGATTACGAAGTCCTGGACGCTAAAGGGCTGGTGGTATGCCCCGGACTAATCGACCTCCACTCCCACCTGCGTGACCCCGGATACGAAGAGAAGGAGACCATCGCCAGCGGCAGCCGCGCCGCCGCGCGGGGCGGCTTTACCACCATCTGCTGCATGCCCAACACCAACCCGCCGCTGGACAACCAGACGGCTGTTGAATATATAAAGTCAACGGCAGCGGCGGAGGGAGTAGTAAGAGTGCTGCCCATCGGCTGCATCTCCAAGGGCAGAAAGGGCAAAGAGCTGGCCGAGATGGGCGAGCTGGCGGCGGCCGGGGTCATCGCCTTCAGCGACGACGGCGAACCGGCCCTGAACTCATATATTATGCGCCAGGCGCTGGACTACAGCCGCGCCTTCGAGCTGCCCGTAACCGACCACTGCGAGGATACCATTCTTACCGAGGGCGGGCAGATGAACGAGGGCGTGCTATCAGCCAAGCTCGGCTTACGCGGGATACCCAACGCTGCCGAGGACATTATCGTTGCCCGTGACCTGGCTCTGGCGGAACTGACGGGCGGCTGGATACATATCGCCCACACCACCACCGAGGGCGCCGTCGAGCTTATCCGCCGCGCTAAGGAAAAAGGCATTAATGTTACCGCCGAAGTTACCCCCCACCACCTCACCCTTACCGAGGAGAGGGTTATCGGCTATAACACCAACGCCAAGGTCAACCCGCCGTTAAGGACGGAACGGGATATCGAGGCTCTAATTCAGGGGCTTAACGACAACACCATCGACATCATCGCCACCGACCACGCCCCCCACACCGAGGGCGATAAGCTCTGCGAATTCGCCCTTGCCCCCTTCGGTATCAGCGGCCTGGAAACGGCTTTTGGTAGCCTGATGAGCTTAGTGCATAACAAGAAGCTGAGTCTGACTACACTCATCGCCAAGCTTACTTTTGAGCCGGCCAAGATACTGGGCGGCAAGCATGGCCAGCTGGGGACGCTGGCTGTCGGCGCTCCCGCCGACGTCACTGTATTCGACCCCGACCGGGAGTGGGTGGTGGATACCAAAGACTTCGCCTCCAAGGGCAAGAACACCCCCCTGGCTGGCGAAAAGCTAAAAGGTAAGGTAATCGCCACCATCTATCAGGGAAAGATAGTCTACAGGGACAATAACGTCATTCTGAAGGAACGAAGCGACTGAAGAATCTCAAGAGAGGCCCTTCGCTACGCTCAGGGTGACAGTAAAAACGGGGAAGTTTGAGGGGCGTTAGCCCCTCTTAAAAAGAGCCTCCCCCTCTCCTTTGATACCTCGTAAGGAGAGGGGGATACAGGGGGTGAGGTAGATAAATAATAAACCGGCAATCCTGGTCTTAGCCGACGGCTCGGTCTATCAGGGCTACTCCTTCGGCGCCGAAACCGACGCCTGCGGCGAGGTGGTCTTTAACACCAGCATGGTGGGCTATCAGGAGATGCTCACCGACCCGTCCTATGCCGGGCAGATTGTCGTCCCCACCTACCCCCTCATCGGCAACTACGGCATAAACGAGCAGGACATCGAATCGGCTAAAATCCAGGTCAGGGGCTTCGTTATAAGGGAAGAGTGCTACCAGCCCAGCCATTACTTAAGCACCCAAACGCTGCACCAATACCTGGCTGAATACGGCATACCGGGCATAAACGGCATTGATACCAGGGCAGTTACCCGCAAGCTGCGCTCGGTGGGCGTGATGATGGGCATCATAACCAGCGACAGGACCCCCCAGCAGGCTTTAGCGCAATTGTCGAAGCAGCCCAGCTACGATTCGACTGACTTTGTGCGGCAGGTAACCACCGAAAAGCCCTATCCCTGGGAGAACGGGGGTGAACCGCAGCACCGCGTCGTCGTCCTCGACTGCGGCTTGAAATACAATATTTTGCGCCTGCTCTCTCAAAGGGGCTGTGCCGTTACCGTCGTCCCCTGCGCTACTTCCACTAAAGATATTTTAGATTTAAAGCCGGATGGTGTTCTCCTCTCGCCGGGACCGGGCGACCCCGACCTGCTGGACTACATTGTTGATACGGTTAAGCAACTGGCCGGCAAAAAGCCGATGATGGGCATCTGCCTGGGCAACCAGCTTATCGCCCGCGCCTTCGGCGGCAAAAACTTCAAGCTGAAGTTCGGCCACCGCGGGGCAAATCACCCGGTGCGCGAGCTATCCACCGGCCGAATACACATCACCGCCCAGAACCACGGCTACGCCGTCGACCCCGATACTATCGGCAGCGAACTGGAGGTTACCCATATAAACCTGAACGACGGCACGGTGGAGGGCCTGCGCCACAAAGAGCTGCCCATCTTCGCCATCCAGTATCACTCCGAGGCCTCGCCGGGGCCGCTGGATAACACCTATCTCTTCGACCAGTTTGTGGAGTTAATTAAGGGGAAGAGCCGATGAAACCAAAGATACCCAAGTGCATGAGCACCCAGCACCCCGATAACGTAAACCCGCCCTTCTTTGCCGAAGACCCCCAGCTCAGCGGCGAGGACGAGATACAGGAGGCATACTACACCTTTTCCCACCTCGCCTGCGACGAGCAGATGTGGGACTGCGAGGGCAAAGAGGTGGACGACTATGTCGTCAAGAAGCTGCTCACGCGCTATGATTCTTTCTTCAAAAACAATCGGCTGGGCGAAGACCTTTTCATCACCCTGCGCGTGCCCAATCCCACCGTGGAGCATGCCGAATCCAAGATTCTACTGGAAACACTGGAGAGCATCCCCCGCTCGTTTGATGCCGCCAAGCTCTTCTACGGGGACGATATCGCGCCCATATTCGAGGTCATCCTGCC
>CAZPLG010000079.1:0-4419 GCA_964587415.1 uncultured Dehalococcoidales bacterium
AGAGCGTGTGTAGCCGTAAGGTTACCGTGGGTTCGAATCCCACCCTCTCCGCCACTTTTTAGTTACAAATAAACGACTAGAAAGAAACTATCATCAAGAAACCGAAGTTTCTCTCCATGATGTCGGGGCTGTTGCCCCTTTTCATTTTGGCCCACTTCAGCCATCACTTCACGGCGGCTATATTCCAACCCCTCTCCCCCTTCATCCGTGACGAATTCTCCCTCAACTACGAGCAATTCGGCTGGATGATGTCCGGCTACAACATTGCCTACGGCGCCAGCCACCTGCCCGCGGGTTGGCTCTCCGACCGCCTCGGCCCCCGCGTAATGATTACCCTGGGCATCTCAGGGGTCGCCCTCTTCGCCATACTGGCCGGCCTGGCCCCCAGCTATATAATAATGTTCACCTTCATGATTCTACTCGGGGTGATGGGCGGGGGCTATCACCCCGCTGCCTCCCCCTTGGTCGCGGCGTCGGTGGACAAGCAATACCAGGGACGTGCGCTGGGGCTGCACCAGATAGGCGGCACGGCCAGCTTCTTTCTGACGCCGCTGATTGCCGCTGCTATTTTCCAGTTCATCAGCTGGCGGTGGACCATCGTCAGCATGTCCATCCCCGTTTTCATCTTCGGCATCGTGCTTTTCGTAATCCTGAGCCGACGCGGCTACGCTCCCAAAGTCACCCACGTGACCGCCGAAAGCCAGCCCGAAACAGGCGAAACCCATGGCAAGGTGCGGCGTCTCATCCCCTTCATCACGCTGAGCATGATGATTCAGGTGCTGATAATGGGGGTGGTATCCTATATCGCCCTCTTCGCCGTGGACAATCTCGGCGCCAGCGAAGATACGGGCGCCTTCCTCTTCTCCACCTTCCACTTTGCCGGGCTCTGGGCGGGCCCCGTCGGCGGCTATCTCTCCGACCGATTGGGCACAATACCGGTGATGCTGACGGTGAGCCTGATCGCCGGCCCCGCCCTCTACCTGCTCAATTTCACCTCTTTAAGCTGGAGTGTCTGGGGAATCCTGCTCATCCTCGGCATTTGTATGTATATCGCCATGCCCGTCACCGAGTCTCATATCATTACCCACGCCCCACCCCACCGCCGTTCCACCGTGCTCGGTATCTACTACGCCGTCAGCCGGGGAGGTATCGGCCTGAGCCTGCCAGTAATGGGCTTCCTCGCCGACAACTACGGCTTCGCCACCACCTTCTCTGTAGCCGGGGGGATAATGCTGGGGGTGGCTGTCATCTGCTCACTATTAATCCTGAGAAACCGTGGTTGACGTTTTCGCAATCAAAGCCTGCCTGCCCCCGATTGCCACTGGTTCACCTCTATGCTAGAATTGCTTTGAAAATGACTAATCAAGACCTCAAATACTGGGTCGGTTTCAGTCTGATACCCCGCATCGGACGGGTCAAACTCTCCCGTCTGGAAAGCCACTTCGGCAACATGGAAGCAGCCTGGCGGGCTACCCCCGACGAGCTAAGCCGCGCCGGGCTGGACAAGGGTTCGGTAAACGCCATCGTCAACTGGCGACCCAAGATTTCCCTGGAAGAAGAGATGGAAAAGCTGGAACGCCACGGGGTAAAAGCCTTTACCTGCCGCGATGCGGACTATCCCGCCCGCCTCAAGCAGATATATGACTATCCCCCCATACTTTATATCAAGGGTGCCATCATACCCCAGGACGAGTGGTGCCTGGCGGTGGTGGGCACCCGCAAGGCCACCGTTTACGGGCGGCAAGCTGCCGAAGAGATAGTCGCCGACCTGGCTCGAAATAAAATAACCATCGTCAGCGGCTTGGCGCGGGGCATCGATTCAATAGCCCACCGCAGCGCCCTGGAAGCGGGCGGCAGGACGATTGCCGTCTTCGGCTGCGGGCTGGATACCGTTTACCCCAGCGAGAATGCCTCGCTGGCACAGAGCATTGTAGCCAACGGTGCGCTGATAAGCGAGTTCCCTCTGGGCACCGAGCCCAGAAGAGAAAACTTCCCCCTGCGCAACCGTATTATGAGCGGGCTGAGCCTGGGGGTGCTGGTGGTCGAGGCTGGTGATACCAGCGGTGCCATGATTACCGCCCGCCTGGCGCTGGAACAAAACAGGGAGGTGTTCGCCGTTCCGGGCAGCATTCTCTCTCCGACCAGCCGTGGCACCAACAACCTTATCCAGGAAGGCGCCAAGCTAATCCGCGACTACACCGATATTTTGGAGGAACTGAACCTGAGGGCGGTAGCCCACCAGATAGAGCTTAAAGAGATTATCCCCGCCTCCGACACCGAGTCGCTCCTGCTCAAGCATTTAAGCGCCGAGCCGACCCATATCGATGAGGTCTGCCGCGGCAGCGGCTTGCCCATAGCCACCGTCAGCAGCACGCTGGCTATGATGGAGCTCAAGGGTATGGTGAGGCAGATGGGCACGATGAACTATATTCTCTCCCGCGAAGTCCGCGAGGTATATAAAGTAAAGGTAGATTGATTTATGTCAAGCAAAAAGCTGGTCATAGTTGAGTCGCCGGCCAAGGCAAGGACGCTGAGCAAGCTGCTGGGCAGCAGCTACAGCCTCAAAGCCTCGATGGGGCATGTGCGAGACCTGCCCAGGAGCCAGCTCGGCGTAGACCTTGAGGAGGGCTTTGCCCCCAAATACGTGGTGCCCCGGGCTAAGACCAAGATTGTAAACGAGCTTAAAAAAGCGGCTAAGACCGCCTCCGCCATATACCTGGCCACCGACCCCGACCGCGAGGGGGAGGCTATCTCCTGGCACCTGCAGGAGGTGACCCGGAGCGACCACAAGCCCTATCGCCGCGTCGTCTTCCACGAAATCACCAAGGAAGCCATCAAGCGCGCCTTTGAGCACCCCCACCACATCAATATGCAGCTGGTCAACGCCCAGCAGGCAAGGCGCATACTGGACCGGTTGGTCGGCTATAAAATCAGTCCCCTGCTCTGGCAGAAGGTAAGAAGAGGCTTGTCGGCGGGCAGAGTCCAGTCGGTGGCGGTAAAAATCGTCGTCGACCGCGAGCGCGAAATCGAGAAGTTCGTCCCCGTAGAGTACTGGACGATTGAAGCCGAACTAGCTAAGGCGGCGGGCAAAGCCACCTTCAAAGCGCTATTAATCGGGCTTGCCGACGGCACCAAGCTGGAGATTAAGAACGAAGAGGAAGCCACCAAACTCGGCGAAAAGCTGGAAAAAGCCAGCTACAAGGTAGCCAAAGTAGCCACCAAGAAAGCCACCCGCCAGCCCGCCCCACCCTTCATCACCAGCACCCTGCAGCAGGAAGCCTGGCGCAAGCTCCGTTTCAGCGCCAAGCTGACGATGAGTGTCGCCCAGGAGCTTTACGAAGGCTTGCCCATCGGCAGAGAGGGCACGGTGGGACTTATCACCTACATGCGCACCGATTCGACACGGGTAGCCCACTCGGCAATCGCCGAGACCAGGGAATTCATCACCCAGAAGTATGGCGCCGAATACCTTCCCACCCACGCCCGCGCCTTCACCAGGGTGGTCAAGGGGGCGCAGGAGGCACACGAAGCCATCCGCCCCACCAAGATACACCGCGAGCCTGACTTTCTCAAATCTTACCTGAGCAACGCCCAGTTCAAGCTCTACCAGCTTATCTGGAAAAGAATGGTCGCCAGCCAGATGGCAGCAGCGACTTTTGATAACACCACCGTCGATATTCAAGCCCGCCACTCACTGTCCAACACCGGCTATCTATTAAGGGCTACCAGCTCGGTCAACACCTTCCCCGGCTTCATGATTTTATATACCGAGAGCAAGGACGAAGCCGAGGAAAAGCCCGGCCCCACCCTACCCCAGCTAACCAAGGGCGATAAGTTGAAGCTGCTGGGGCTTTTCCCCGAGCAGCACTTCACCAAGCCACCACCCCACTTTACCGAGGCGACTCTGATTAAGATGCTGGAGCAGTGGGGCATCGGGCGTCCCAGCACCTACGCCCCCATCCTCTCCACCATCCAGGATAGAGAGTATGTGGACAAGACCGAAGGGCGTTTTCAGCCCACCAAGCTGGGTTTCGTCGTCAACGACCTGTTGGCTAAACACTTCCCCGGCATCGTCGATATCAACTTCACCGCCTATATGGAGGATGAACTAGACAAGGTAGCCAACGAGGATAAAAACTGGGCAGTGGTCATCCAGGAATTTTATACCCCCTTCGAGAAGAGCCTGGAGAGCGCCGCCGAGAAAATGGAAAGGGTAACGGTGGAGGAAACCACCGACGAGGTCTGCCCCAAGTGCGGCAAGCCCATGGTGGTCAAGTTCGGGCGCTTCGGCAAGTTCATAGCCTGCAGCGGCTACCCCGACTGCAAATTCACCAAGTCTTTCCAGATAAAGGTCGGCGTCAAATGCCCCCAGTGCGGCGGGGACATAGTGCAGAAGAAGAGCAAGAAGAAGCGCATCTT
>CAZPLG010000080.1:0-4395 GCA_964587415.1 uncultured Dehalococcoidales bacterium
CGTTACAGCCGCCGATGGCAAGTAGAATAAGCAAAACGGAAACCAGAATAAGGGCGGTATTTCTCTTCATCGTCACACCTCCCGCCCAAGGGCAAATAATGCTGTCCTTACTATAATTCTAACAGAAATAAGAATAGCCTACCACTTAAAGGGGGGAGATTGCTTCGCCTTCGGCTCGCAATGACGTTTTTCACTGTCACCCTGAGCTTTTGCGAAGGGTCTCTTTCCCCACCCCGTTCTATATCTTTTCCCACCCACCACCCTTTAAGGTAAAAGGGGGCTTCGCCCCCTTTAAAACCCCCAAAAGGTGGGGGAGGCGTGCCCCCCAGGTTAAGGAGTTTACTCATTAGGGCGGGCTGGGTTGGGACAATAACCCACGTTCGGCAAGGTGGGGGGCTGGATTCCCGCCGGAGTTTACCCCGTAGCCAATACGGGGCGGGAATGACAGTGTGATTTTAGAAGTTGGAAGCAAGCGCCTTTAACCAGTCCAGAACTATAGCCATCGCCCCTTCGTCATGGCGCAGCCGGTGTCCGGCTCCCTCGACAATAGCCAGTTTTTTGGGCTCGCCGGCCTGAGCATATAGCCTTCGGGCATCATCGACGCTGACGGTTTCGTCGCCGCTGCCGTGAACGAGGAGCAGGGGGCGGGGGGAGATGCGGGCGATATAGTTGATGGGCTTGATTATCTTAAAGCCATCGAGCCACTGCTGGGGGGAAGCGGGGAAATCATTATCCCTGATGGCGCCGATGTCGCGGAAGTGCTCGATAAGGGACTTGGGGCCGCTGCGCGTCCACAGCCCGAACTCGGCGGGGCAGGCGCCGGAAACCACCGACATTACCCTCTCATCCTTGGCCGCCACGTACACCGCCACCGCTGCCCCGCCGCTAAAGCCGAGCAGCGACAGGCGGGACTTATCCACCTCATCTAAAGCGCAGAGGTAGTCAATCGCCACCCCCAGGTCTCTCGTCCAGCCGAGTATATCCAGGTTACCGCCGCTGGCGCCCGTCCCCCGGAAGTTAAAAATCAGCACGGCCAGGCCGTTGGAGCAGAGATATTCCGCCAGCGAGGCGTAGCCCTTATCATTGGGGTCGGGAATTCCGGCGGGGATACCGTGGCAGGCGCAGACCGTTTGATAGGGCATATCGCCATCGGGCAGATAAAGCTGCCCGGCGATATTGATGTCGTCTACCTGCAGGTTCACCGGTTCTATGCGCATTATGTCAACCTCAAGAGAACGAAGAATTCCCTGTTGCCCTCAGCGCCCAGTATGGGCGAAGATATCAGGCCCCCCACCCTGAAACCGTTTTTCACCGCCCAGCTAACGAAGCGCCCGATAACGCGGGCGTGGATTAGGGGCTGCCTGACGATGCCCCCCTTCCCCACCTCGTTGCGCCTAGCTTCGAACTGCGGCTTGAGCAGCACCACCATGCAGCCTTCCTCTTTAAGTAGTTTAGCCACCGAGGGTATCACCTTCTCCACCGATATAAAGGAGAGGTCTATGGTAGCCAGGTCTATCTTCTCCGGCAGCGAGATGGGGTAGCGGGCGTTCACCCGCTCCATAACCACCACCCTC
The DNA here is from genome assembly GCA_964587415.1 of uncultured Dehalococcoidales bacterium. GTDB lineage: Bacteria > Chloroflexota > Dehalococcoidia > Dehalococcoidales > BS750m-G39 > E44-bin88. The sequence continues at coordinate 1,575 of CAZPLG010000080.1, forward strand.
TTGTCCTGCCTCAGGCGATAGTCCAACTGGCCATAGCCCACATCCAGGGCATAGACGCGGCTGGCCCCCCTCTGGAGCAGGCAATCGGTAAAGCCACCGGTCGAGGCGCCGATGTCAGCCGCCACTTCAGAGGAGACATCGAGCCGAAAATGCTCAAGGGCATGGTCGAGCTTGATGCCGCCACGGCTGACAAAGGGAGGCGGCTGGAGCAGGGTAATCGCCGCTTCTTCGGCTACCAGCGTCCCCGCCTTGATGGCGGCTTTCCCCTCCACCTTCACCTCCCCAGCCATAATCAGCGCCTGAGCCTTAGCCCGGCTTTCCGCCAGACCCCTCTCCACCAGCAAGCTGTCAATTCTGCGCTTAGCCACCGCTGGTTATAATAACAACCCCTATTCCCGAAAGCAAGGACACAAAAATCCCCCACCCCGTTTTTATCTATTCCCACCCACCACCCTTTAAGGAAAAGAGGGGGCGTAGCCCCCTCTTAAAACTCCCCCAAAGGGGGCTGGGTGGCGTATCCCAGAAGGAATTCTAGAGGGAGAATCCCTTCTAAGGGTGGGTCGGGTGGGTCAAAACAACGTTCGATAACAGAGTGGGGCGTATCCCCCAGGTTAAGGAGTTTACTCATTAGGGCGGGTATTGGGTGGGACGAAAAACCCGGGGGAGGCGGCATCATTAGACATTACCACCCCCTATCTAGTAACATTAGAGCAGGAGAAAGAGATTGCACGATATTATCCGGGAAAAATTCATCAGGTTAATAAAAGAGCACGGGCTTGAGGGGGAGGAGGTCACAGTAAAGGCGGCGGCTCTCTCCCCCGAGCAGGCTATCGGCAACCCCGAGGACAAAGACTACCCGCTGGTGAAGGGGGATGAACGGCTGATGCAGGCCGAGTTCAGGGGCTCAAAGGGGCATGCGTTTACCGACAGGTACGGGAATTTTAGCGGGCGGCTGGCCGACATCGCCGAAATGGACTTAAACAACAACTTCCGGAGAGCCATATTCATCTCCAGCCTCAACGCCGTCATGAATCACCTGGGGCTGGCGGAACGCACGGTACACTGTAAAGATAAGCAGCCCCGGGAATGTGCCACTGAGCTGGCAAGCTATATTAAGGAAAACTATGGCCAGCCCAAAATAGCCATGGTCGGCTTTCAGCCCCGTATGGTAGAGGCGCTGGCCCCGCACTTCGAGCTCAGGGTAACCGACATGGACAAGGTCAACATCGGGCAGGAAAAGTTCGGGGTCAAGATAGACGACCCCGCCCGCACCAAAGAGAACCTGGAATGGTGCGATATCGCCCTGGTGACCGGCACCACCATCGTCAACGATACTATCGACCAGTTCCTCATAGCCAAGCCGGTAATATTCTACGGCGCTACTATTGCCGGGGCCGCCGAACTACAGGGCTTGAACCGATTCTGCCCCTTCGGTAGCTAAACCCTTGCATTGCCATAGGTCGGGTGCTACAATGCCCCCCAAATGAAGATATTTAAGGTCATTATACTGGTCTTTCTGGGCATCTTCCTTTCCCTGTCTCTATTAATCTTCGGCCTGGCGCTGACTCTGAATCAGAGCATACTCAATCCCGATTTCATCGCCGACCATGTTGATAGTCTCGATATAGCGGCGCTGACCGACGAAATGGTCAGAGACCAGATTCCACCCGAGGCAGCCGAGTTTATGGGCGGTTCTCTCGAAATCGTCCTGAACGATGTCATCGCCGACATTGAGCCATGGTTGAAGGAGCAGGCGCGGAACGGCATCTATGTCTTCTATGACTATATCGAAGGCAGGAGCGAGAGCTTAAGCCTGATAATCTCCCTGGAGACGATGATGGAAAGCTTCCGGGAAAACCTGCTGGAGGCTGTCTTAGCTTCACCGCCGCCCGAGCTGGTCGGCTTTCCCCCTGCCGAGATAGAGCTTCAGTTTAATACATACTACAGCCAGATTGAAGAGGAAATACCGTCGGCGATTGAGCTCGTTGAAACCACGCTCGACGCCGAGGTCATGGAACAAATCGAGCGGGCCAAGCAATATGTCGGCTATTTCAACCTGGCCTTTATATTGCTGATTGCCTTCAGCCTGCTGATAATACTGATCATTATACTGGTATACCGCGAGGTGAAAGGCAGCACCCGCCAGCTAGGTATAACCTTCCTGAGCGTCGGCGCCGTCAGCCTGGTGGGCGCCTTCGTTGCCCGGAGCGTCGCCAGCAGCCAGCTGGTCCAGAATGAGCTACCCACTACCCTGCAGACGTGGGCGCCAGATGTCATCACCGACGTGCTTATGCCGCTGGGCATATACAGCATCGGGCTTATCGTAGTGGGGATAGCTTTGACCGTCGTCTCCTTCGTCTATAAGAAGGACGACTACTCGGAATACTACTAACCGGGGCGTTAAGGCTTTTCCCGCCGCCCTTCTCTCTCCACGATGAGCTTCAGCCCCTTTTGCCCGACCACGGTTACTTCTTCGCCGGTTCCTATCTTCCTGCCCGCCGATTTTGCCTTCCAGAGTTCGCCCCTGATTCTGACCATGCCTTCGGGGTCGAGGCGTTTGACCACCCTTCCCCTCATCCCCAGCATATCAGACAAGCCGCCTTCGGGCTTTTTCTTAAGCGCCCGTGTGCCCATGCGGTAGGTGAAGACGGCGAAACCGGCCCAGGCCAGCATGATAAGGATGAGGGCGAAGAGGGGCAGGCGGACGTCGATTTTGGGCAGGAGCCAGAGGCCGACCGCGGCGATGGCGGCTTCTTCAATGAGGGTGGTGATTATGGCGATTATGAGGCGGGCGGTCATCATGATGTTATTATTATAGCAG
>CAZPLG010000081.1:0-4092 GCA_964587415.1 uncultured Dehalococcoidales bacterium
GGCAAATGTGCATTTTGGCGGCACCTGCGTGGTCATGGAAGGCCCCGCCTTTTCCACCCGCGCCGAATCGCGGCTCTACCGTTCCTGGGGTGCCGACATTATCGGCATGACGGCCATACCCGAAGCCAAGCTGGCGCGGGAGGCGGAAATCTGCTACGGCATGGTGGCTGGCGTCACCGACTACGATAGCTGGCAGGAGAAGAGCCAAAGGCTGGTGGTCGGCGACATCATAAAGACATTGAGAAGCAACATCGATGCTATCAGGGAAATCATCAAGCTCGCGGTGGCGGAAGTCCCCGCCGAGCGGGATTGCGAATGCGCCTCCGCCATGAGCGTGGCTATCGCCACCAGCCGCAAGAACATAGCTGCCCCGGTCAGGAAGAAGCTCGACCTGCTTATCGGCAAATACCTCAAAGGAGCTAGCTAGTGCCCGACTTAGAGTTCAACTGCCTGCCCACCATGATCGGCAGCATGCCCCACACCGACCCCGCCGCCGCCTGTAAGCAGGTGCTCAAATATCTCAAGGACATCCCCGCCTGGCCCCAGCTGCCCCGCCGCTCCTTCAAGGAGAACATGAACGCCCAGTTCAGCGAGGGCTTCCCCGGCATCAGCCTCAGCGATGAAAAACTGCGCTTTGTCCGCACTAAAGACTTCGACGAATCGCTCGAACGCTTCTACATAGCCTACCTCGAGGAAGATATAGAGCAATACCCCACCACCCCCGCCTACGCCGCCGGCTTGCACATCTTTTTGGGCTCTCAAGGGCTGGCACCGCTGGCGGTCAAGGGGCAGATAACCGGCCCCCTCACCTGGGGCTTGAGCGTTACCGACGAGGAAGGCAAGGCAATCCTCTATGACGACGTCCTTGGAGATGCGGTGGCTAAATTCCTCAGGCTCAAGGCGGCCTGGCAGGAAAAGGAGTTGAGGAGAATATCGCCCAATACAATAATATTTGTCGATGAGCCCTACATGGCCTCCTTCGGCTCGGTGGCGGTGCCCCTGGCCAAGGAAAAGGTGGCCATCCTCCTCGACGAGGTTTTTGGCGGGATTAAAGGACTAAAGGGCGTCCACTGCTGCGGCAACACCGACTGGTCGGTGATACTGGAAACGGGATTGGATATATTAAGCTTCGACGCCTACAACTACGCCCCCTCCCTCAGCCTCTACCCCGTTGAAGTCAAACGCTTCCTGGACGAGAAAGGCGTCATCGCCTGGGGCATCGTCCCCAACGACAGCCCGTCACTGGGCAAGGAGAGCGCCGCCGCCCTAAAGGACAGGTTGGAAGAAGCCATGCTCCCCTTCACCCGCAACGGCACCTCTTTCCAGCAACTCGTAGCCCAGAGTATAATCACGCCCAGTTGCACGCTGGCGTCGCTCGAATCCCCCGACGCCTCCGCCCGCGCTCTGGAGTTATTAGCCGAGCTATCGCAGATGATGAGGAGCAAACAGTGATTGGGAGGGGTGGGGCATAAGACAGGGAAAATCCCCCTTAATCCCCCTTTTATAAAGGGGGATTAGGGGGTGGGGGCCGTCCCCCCAATAAGGAGTATATAGAGGTTTAACCTCTATAGGGTGGGTATTGGGTGGGACAGAAAGACTTGCGCAGACAGGACGACAAACGCACGTTAGAACAGGAGTTTATTCTATGGAATGCCAGATAGACGCCAACAAAGCCAACTGCCCCTGCACCTACGAGCCCTGCTCACGCAAGGGCAAGTGCTGCGAATGTATCGCCTACCACCTTAAACTTGACGAGCTTCCCGCCTGCGTCTTCCCACCCGACGTGGAGAAGACATACGACCGCTCCTTCGCCCGCTTTGCCCAACTCCACACTAGCCAGAAAGGCTGATTTAGGTTATATTACTAACCACAGGGCGGTAAAAGCCTTGAGGTCAAGCCCTTTGAAACAGTAACCTTAAAACTGGAGTTTTAGAAATTGAAAAACTACGACATAAAAGACCCGACACTGGCCGAAGCCGGCAAGCAGCGAATAGAGTGGGCCTACCGCGAGATGCCGGTTATAAAATTAATCAGGGCGAGGTTCGCTAAGGAGAAGCCGCTCAAAGGCATCCGCGTCTCCGCCTGCCTCCACGTAACCACCGAGACGGCCAACCTGATGCTGACACTCAAGGAAGGCGGAGCCGACATCGTGCTCTGCGCCGCCAACCCTTTAAGCACCCAGGATGATGTCGCCGCCGCTTTGGTGGCCGACGGCATACCCGTTAACGCCATCAAGGGAGAGGACGATAAAACCTACTATAAACACATCAATACCGCGCTCGACCACAAACCACAGCTTACCGTGGACGACGGCGCCGACCTGGTCACCACCCTGCACAGCAAGCGGACTGAGCTAATCGGCGATGTTATCGGCGGCACCGAGGAGACCACCACCGGCGTTATCCGACTGCGCAGCCTGGAAAAAGCGGGCAAGCTGAAATACCCCATGATTGCCGTTAACGACGCCCCGACCAAATACCTCTTCGACAACCGCTACGGCACCGGCCAGAGCACCATTGACGGCATAACCCGGGCGACCAATATCCTCTGGGCGGGCAAGAAGGTAGTGGTCTGCGGCTACGGCTGGTGTGGGCACGGCGCCGCTTTGAGAGCCAAGGGGATGGGCGCCCAGGTAATCGTCACCGAGGTCGAGCCGGTGCGAGCGCTGGAGGCGGTCATGGACGGCTTCCGGGTAATGCCCATCGCCGAAGCCGCCCAAATAGGCGATGTCTTCATTACCATCACCGGTGATATAAACGTCATCGATAAAGCCTCCCTGGAGGCGATGAAAGACGGCGCTATTATGGCCAACAGCGGGCATTTCGATGTCGAGATAAACCTGCCCGCTCTAAAAAGTCTGACTCGCCGCCAGCGGCGGATTCGGCCCTTCGTCGACGAGTACACCCTGAAAGACGGCCGCTGCCTTTATCTGCTGGCGGAGGGCAGGGTAGTTAATCTGGCCGCCGCCGAAGGGCACCCTGCCACGGTTATGGATATGAGCTTCGCCAACCAGGCTCTCTGTCTGGAACATCTGGTGAAAAACAAGGCAAACCTTAAAACCAGGGTCTACCCGGTACCGGAAGAAATAGATAAACAGGTAGCCCGCCTGAAACTAAAGTCCCTGGGCGTTAATATCGACACTCTGACCCCGGAGCAAAAGCAATACCTGGCCAGCTGGGAGCAGGGGACATAGAAAGGGAGAAAAATGCCAAGCAGTTTTAGCAGTTCACCCGCCTATATGCTCACCTCGGAATCGGTTGCCGAAGGTCACCCGGACAAGATGTGCGACCAGATATCGGACGCTGTCTTGGACACCATTCTGGCCAAAGACCCCTACGCCCGCGTAGCCTGCGAGACGGCGGTAACCAACGGCCTGATAATCGTCCTCGGCGAGATTACCACCAGTTGCTATGTCGAAATTCCCCAGATAGTGCGGGAGGTAGTCCGTGATGTCGGCTATACCCACCCCGAATACGGCTTTGATTACCAGGCCTGCGGGATAATGGTCTCCATCAAGGAGCAGTCCCGGGACATCGCCCTGGGCGTGGACAAATCGCAGGAAGCCAGGGCGGCTTCAGCCAATGAGCTGGACAAAATCGGTGCCGGCGACCAGGGAATGATGGTCGGCTTTGCCTGCAACGAAACGCCCGAGCTTATGCCCCTCCCCATCTCCCTGGCGCACAAGCTCTGCCAGCGCCTGGCTCGGGTTCGAAAAGACGGGACTCTTCCCTACCTCCGCCCCGACGGCAAATCGCAGGTCACCGTGGAGTACGCTAACGGTACCCCCCAGCGCATAGACAGCGTCGTGATAGGCGCCCAGCACAACCCCGATGTCAACCAGGAGCAGATTACCAAAGATATCATCGACAAGGTAATCAGGGAGGTCATCCCCGCCAAACTGATGGACGATAAAACCAAATACTATGTCAACGCCACCGGCCGCTTTGTCATCGGCGGTCCCGTATCCGATACCGGCTTTACCGGCCGCAAGCTCCTCGTCGATAGCTACGGCGGCATTGCCCGCCACGGCGGCGGCAGCTTCTCCGGCAAAGACCCGACCAAGGTCGACCGCTCGGCGGCTTACATGGCCCG
>CAZPLG010000082.1:0-4079 GCA_964587415.1 uncultured Dehalococcoidales bacterium
AGGGTGCTCGACCTTATCGCTGAGACGATAAAGCTGGGCGGGAAGGTCGACGGGCACAGCGCCGGCGCCACCGGCAAAAAGCTGCAGGCATATGTTTCCTCGGGCGTCAGCTCCTGTCACGAGCCGACCAACGCCGAAGAGGTCCTGGAGAGGCTAAAGCTGGGGCTTTTCATACTGATACGGGAGGGCGAGGTGAGAAGAGAGCTGGAAGCCGTGGCCCCGATAAAGGATAGCGGCATTCCACTCAACCGCCTGGCCATGTCCACCGACGGCGTTGGCCCCGAGCAGCTGGTCAACGACGGCTATATGGAGGTCCTGGTGCGGAAAGCCATCGACCTCGGCTTCGACCCGGTGCTGGCGGTGCAGATGACGACCATCAACGTCGCCCAGCACTTCGCCCTGGATGATGTTATCGGCGGCATCGCCCCGGGCAAATACGCCGACATCGTTATTCTCCCCGACTTAAAGACCATAAAAGCCGAATATGTTATCAGCAACGGGCGGGTGGTCGCCCAAGACGGCCGGGCGCTTATTCCCCCCCGAAAGCACCGCTACCCTCAATCGCTGCAAAACAGCATACGTCTGCCCAACGACTTCAGCGCCAATGACTTCGCCATACCGGTGGAGGGTAGCCGAAAAGAGGCAAAAGTCCGGCTGATGGACCAGGTAACCGACCTCCTCGTCAGGGAAGAGTTTGTCGATATGCCCGTATCAAACGGCGAGCTCAAAATCGACGTTGGCAAGGATATATTAAAGGTAGCCGCTATCGAGCGCTCCTTTGGCACGGGTAAGAGCTTCGTCGGCTTAATCCGGGGCATCGGGCTCAAAAAAGGAGCCATCGCCACCAGCTCCGTCTGGGACTGCGGCGATTTAATGGCCGTCGGCGCTGACGAAAACGACATGGCGCGGGCGGTGAACCGCGTCCGGGAGCTGGATGGGGGCACGGTGGTCTGCGCTAGCGGCAAAATACTGGCCGAAATCGCCCTGCCGGTGGCGGGGGAAATCTCCACCGAGCCCATGGAGGCGATAGCTGATAAACTGGAGCGTATCCAGCGGGCGGCTAAAGACCTAGGGGCTAAGTCTAACGATATCCGCCTCACCATAGCCGTATTGCCCACCCCGGCCATACCCTTCCTGCGCATCTGCGAATCGGGGCTGTTTAGCTTGCGAGAAAACAGGTTTGTCGACCTGATTGTGGGGTAGCCTATGGGCTGGGACGAAATAGAAAAAGCCAGGCGGCGTCTCTCCCGGGAGCAGGGCACTATCATCAAGGACTGGGGAGGACGAATCCCCATCGCCCTGGTCTACCCCAACAGCTACTACCTGGGCATGTCCAACCTGGGCGTCCACGCCCTCTACAGCCTGCTCAATAGCTACGATAATGTCGTTTGCGAAAGGGCTTTCTGGGAAGCGGAGGGCCCCATATCTTTAGAATCGCAAAGACCTCTTTCCGACTTCGCCGCCGTCGTCTTCTCTATCTCCTACGAGCTCGACTACTTTAATGTCGTTAGTATTCTCAAGGCTGGCGGCATACCCCTTTATGCCGCCGACCGCGACGAAAGGCACCCGCTGGTTATCGCCGGCGGGCCTTGCATTATGGCCAACCCGATGCCCTTATCCCTCTTCTTCGATTGCCTGGCTATCGGCGAGGCTGAGCCGCTGGTGCCGGCCATGCTGTCTGTTATCAGCCAGGGCATCGGCGGTAGGCGCGCTGACCTGCTTAAATCACTGGCGGTGCTACCCGGTGTCTATGTCCCCCAATACTATTCGGGGAAGCCTCTTGAGCGGCGGTGGGCTAAAAAGCTAGACGACTTTCCCGTCGCCTCGGCTATATTGACCCCCGACACCGAGCTGGGCGACCTCTACCTCATCGAGGTGGAGCGGGGCTGCAACTGGGGCTGCCGCTTTTGCCTGGTCAGCCAGAGCTTTTCCCCCATGCGCCATCGCTCTATAGATAGCCTGTTAGCCCAGGCGGAGGCGGGGCTTAAATACCGCAAGCGCTTGGGTTTAGTCGGGGCGGCTGTCTCCGACTACCCCCATATAGAAGAGCTGTTGCCGAAACTGACTGGTATGGGGGCTAAACTCTCCCTGAGCTCGCTGCGCATCGCCCCCCTCTCCCCCGTGGTCTTAAGAGAGCTGGCCAAGGGCGGCGCCAGGACCGTTACCCTTGCCCCCGAGGCGGGCTCGGCGCGCCTGCGCCAGATGATAAAAAAGGGCATAACCGAGGACGACATTCTGAAGGCGGTGGAAAGGGTGGCCGGGGAGGGGATAAAGCAGCTCAAGCTCTACTTTATTATCGGCTTACCCTCGGAGACCGACGAAGATATTGAGGCGATTATAGATTTAGCTTTAGCCTGCAAAGGTGCCATCACTAAAAAACAGTCCGGTTGCCGCCTGACCCTGAATATTTCTCCCTTCGTGCCCAAGGCGGGCACGCCCTTCCAGTGGCTGCCCATGGCGTTAACCGCCGTCCTCAACCGCCGCCTTTCCCGGCTCAAGAACAGCCTCATGCCCAGGGGAATAAAGATTAAGGGGGAAAGCCCGGCCTGGAGCCAGGTGCAGGGGGTTTTGGCGCGGGGGGATACAGAGCTGGCGGGGGTACTGGCTGATGTTGAAGAGCTATCGCTATCGGGCTGGCGTAAATCTGTCGAAAAACACAACATAGACATTAACTTCTACGCCAACCAGCGTTGGAATACCGACCAAAAGCTGCCCTGGCACATGATTGAGCTGGGGACAAAGGCGGGCTACCTCGAATCAGAACTGGCCAGAGCCTTGCCTTAAAAGGCATTGACAGCTTTGGCTATGTTGGCTACAATGGCTATGTAGGCTACGAGGGAGGCTGAAATGGCCAACTCAGCAAAGCGTTCACGGTATTTTCTCGATATAGACTCCGAGCTCAGAAACCGCGTCAAGGCGACGGCGGCATTGCAGGGTAAGACGATGAAAAAATGGATGGTTGAAGCCATTAGTGAGAAGCTGGAAGAAGATATCGATGCCCGGGAGGATTTAGCCACCCTCGGCGATGTTGAAGACACGACATCTTTAAGGGGTTATCTAGCGCCGAAAAGGAGGGGGAGGGGAAGGTTGTAGCGGGGCATTCAGCTCAAAAGCTCGGTAACGACCTCGTTTATCTCCCGCCCGTCGGCTTTGCCCTTGAGCTTGGCGATAAGCTTGGGCATAACCTTGCCCTTATCGCCCAGGCCCCCCGCCCCCACCTCTTCGATAACCTTGCGGGCTTCGGCGACAATCTCGTCGCGGCTCATCTGCGCGGGCAGGTACGCCTCGAGGATAGCCATCTCCGCCTCTTCCTGAGCCGCCAGCTCGGGGCGGTCTCCCTGCTTAAAGGCTTCGATGCTCTCCTTGCGCTGCCTGATTTCCTTGGCGATAATGCCCAGGATGTCGCCGTCCTCCAGCGCTTTCTGTTTGGCGATTTCGGCGTTCTTGATGGCGGCCATAACCAGACGGATGACGGAACGCTTCACCGTATCCCCGCCCTTCATCGCCTGCTTGAGGTCGTCCGTCAGCTTTTGTTGTAATGCGGGTAGTTTCTCTTCCATAAAATTTACTATCTCCTCGGCACTCGGGCGCTCTTGCGTCTCTTGGCGGCTCCCTTACGCTTGCGCTTGACGCTGGGTTTCTCGTAGTGTTCGCGCCGGCGCACCTCGGATAATATGCCTTCCTGTTGCACCTTTTTGTTGAATCGCCGGAGCAAGCTCTCGAAGTTTTCGTTGTCCGTAGCTACTACGTTAGCCACGCAGCATCCTCCTCCTTCTCGAAAACCCCGCAGTTCTTTTTACCCACCACATTTTAGTCAGCTTGAGCCACCCTGTCAACTGGCTGTTTCTAAGGGGGTTAGCCGCCCCAAGTTTTTCTCCCTGCCCCACCTTGTTAGCGAAGGTTTTTTCGTCCCACCCAATACCCACCCTACATAGGTGTAACCTCTATAGACTTTTCTCCCCACCACTCCGTGTAATTTTTGGGGGATTTGAAGAGGGGGCAAATTCGGGACCCCCGCAAAAACGAAGTTATGGTGGGGTCAAAGCCCCCTCTTTACCTTAAAATGGTGGCGGGTGGGA
>CAZPLG010000083.1:0-2382 GCA_964587415.1 uncultured Dehalococcoidales bacterium
ATGGTGTCGTAGATAGCCAGCCCCGAAGAGATGACGCCCCCGGGACTCTGAATATACATGTTGATGTCCTTGTCCGGGTCTTCCCGCTCCAGATAGAGAAGCTGAGCGATTATAGTATTAGCCACCGGGTCAGTAATCGGCGTGAATAGCATAACTATGCGCTCTTTTAACAACAGCGAGTATATATCCCAAAATCTGTCGCCTCTGGGCCCGCTCTCAACCACGCCGGGGATAACATTCATCGGCTGGATATTCATTTCTCTCCTCCCGCTAACTTTATGTACGAATTACAATCTAACCAATTATAACTCATTCTGCGATTTTTCTCACCCTGCCTTTTTCACCCGACAGGGGATGGTCTTAAAGGCGGGATAGCCCGAGATGGGGTCGCTGGGCTGGTTATCGGTGAGGAGATTGGCGTTGGCTTCCTTCCAGCCGTGCTGCAGGCTGAGCACCAAGGGCGGGACATCGGGGGTAATCCTGGACTTGAGAGTGATGCTGCCCCTGGCCGATTCAATAATGACCATTTCGCCGTCGGCGATGCCCAATTTTCCGGCCGGCTCGGGGTTAATCTCCACCAGCGGCTCAGGCTCCAGCTTCTTGAGTCGGGCGATATCGCGGTACTGGGAATGGGTATAGGCAATCGTCCTGGTGCCGCTAATCAGGGTTAAGGGATAGTCGTCGGACGGCTTTGCCATCGGGGTAAAGGTGGGCAGGGGGTCGTAGCCGTAGGCGGCCAGCGTCGGCGAAAATATCTCCACCTTGCCCGAGGGCGTACCGAAGCCCGTCTCCTCGTATTTACGTCGGTGGTCATAATCCCCGTAGAATATGCCACCGGGGTTCTGTTTCAGTTGCTCCAGTGTTATGCCCGAAGGCTTGAGCAGGTAGGCGAAAAGCTCGTCGGTGTCCCGCCAGGGGAAGTAATCGGCATAGCCCATCTTCTTGCCCAGCTCCGACCACAGCTGCCAGTCTTCCTTGCATTCGCCCGGAGGCTCAACCGCCTTCTGCCCCATTATAATCAGCGGCACACCCTTGGTGGCGTAGTCCATGATGAGCTTTCCCTCCAGGAAAGCGGCGGCGGGCAGGAAAATATCGGCCATCTGGGCGGTCTCGGTCATAAAAAGGTCGGATACCACCAGCAACTCCAACCGCTCGAAAGCCTTAACTACTTTATGGCTGTCGGGCCAGGTCAGGACGGGATTACAGCCCTGAACGATGAGGGCCTTAACCGGGTAGGGCTCGCCCGTGAGTATGGCGTCGGTCACCGGCATGGCGCTCGTCTCGCTGACAAACTTGTTGAATATGGGGTACCGGGCGCCGATAACCTCGTCAACCTTTACCCTCCCCTTCACCCTGAGGCTGGTCTGCGTCAGGGGGAAGTCGTAGGTATTGCCCCCGGTTATGTCCATGTTGCCGGTGATGGCAACCAGGATGGATATAGCGCGGCTGTTCTGCACGCCGTTAACACAGTGGTCCAGCGATACGCCCTGAGTTATAGCGGCTGGCTTGGTGGTGGCGTATATTTTAGCGAACTGCCTGATTTTAGCCGCGGCAACCCCCGTAATTCCCGCCACCGCCTCCGGGCTGTAGCCCCGGACGTGCTTTTTCAGCTTATCGAAGCCGAAGGTCCATTTAGTAACAAAGTCCTTGTCGTATAAATCCTCGGCGATAATGACCTGCATCAAGCTCAACGCCAGGACGCAGTCGGTGCCCGGCTTAATCTGGATGTGAAGGTCGGCTTTCTTGGCCAGTGGGGTCGCCCTAGGGTCGACCACGATTAGCTTCGCCCCCCGCTTCTGGGCGGCGAGGATATCGGCTTGCTCGCCTATCTTGGACTGCTCGGGATTGCGCCCCCAGACGACGACACACCTGGTCTTTTTGTAGCTCGGCGTCAAGGGGAACAGGCGCCGATTTATGGATAAACCGTGCCCTATCCCCTTGGCGGCAAAACAGAGGGAAGCCCCCGAGGTATAGTTGGGCGTCCCGAATAGGCTGCAAAACCTGACGGCTAACCGCGGCACCTCGGTGCCCACCAGCGGCTCGCCCAGGTGCACCACCAGCGACTTGGCCCCGTAGTCGGCTTTTAGCTCGCCCAGCTTTTCGGCGATAATGCCCAGGGCGTCGTCCCAGGAAGTCTCCTGCCACTCCCCGTTTACTTTTTTGAGGGGTTGGGTGACGCGTCGGGGGGAGTAGAGCCAGTCGGGTATCGCCGTCGCCTTGACGCAGAGGCGATGGACGGGGTGTTCCTTCATGGCGCTGACCTTAGCCAGCCTGCCGTTTTCTAGGTGAGCGTCTATCCCACAACAACTCAGGCACATTCGGCAAACGCTTTTGGCCAGGCTGGTATTACTTTTTGCCGGCACCCTTGGAACCTCCGGCTCT
>CAZPLG010000083.1:2482-4050 GCA_964587415.1 uncultured Dehalococcoidales bacterium
GACGGCGAATTCGTCATCCAGCTCGGGCAGCTTTAGCTGCTTGACCTCGTTAATCTTAACCTTAAAGCTGGCTTCCTTGCCCGCCAGCTCCGCCTGGGCATAGTCCGCGGGGAGTAAGAGCTTAAACTCCTTTTCCTCCCCACCCCCCATCCCCACCAGCTGCTCGGCAAAACCGGGGGCGGGGGCGGGCTGGTTTTTAAGCAACTGGTACTGCACCCCCTCCTGCTTGATAAAGGGTTTGTCCTCTACCTGGCTATCAATATCCAGCGTCACCAGGTCGTCAAAGCCCGCGGCGCGCTCCGCCGGCTCCCAGGTGCCATGCTGGCGGCGCAGTTGCTCTATCAGGTTGTTAAGCTCGTCGTCGATGGCATCTGGCGGCTCTGGTTTGAGCTTAAGGCTCCGGTAGTCGCCCAGCTCGATAACGGGTTTAAGGGGCACCGTCGCCTTGAATATCACCGGGTCGGTCTGGGTTATCTCGATAGCGGGACTGGCGATAGGCTCGAGCTCCTGCTCTTTGAGTGCTTTTTCGTATGCCTGGGGCAGCAGGTTGTTCAGGGCATCTTCGAGCAGCCTGTCCCTGCCGATATGGCGTTCCAGCACCTCCCGCGGCGCCTTGCCCTTGCGGAAGCCGGGGATTTCGGCTCTCTGGGCCAGCCGATGGTAGGCTAGGTCGAGCTCCGTTTTCATCTCGGCGGGCTCCATCTCGATGTTCAGAAATGCCTGGCGATTCTCTTCTTTTTCTCTGGTTACTTTCATTCTTCCTCTCTCAAACGCAGATGCAATTCTTTTAGCTGCTGCTGGCTCACCGACGAAGGGGCGTCGAAGGTCAGGTCTACCGCCGCCTGGTTCTTGGGGAAGGCGATAACCTCCCTGATGGTCTCTTCTCCAGCCAGCAACATGACGATACGGTCGAGCCCGATGGCGATGCCGCCGTGGGGCGGCGCGCCGTACTGAAAAGCCTCCAGCATATGCCCGAAGCGCTCGTCAATCTCCTTATCGCTGTAGCCGGAAAGGCGGAATATCTTACGCTGCAGCTCGCTCTGGTGAATCCTGATGCTGCCGCCGCCGATTTCATAGCCGTTACAGACGATGTCGTAGTGCTTGCCGCGCACCTTCTCCGGGGCGCTTTCCAGCAGGGCGGCATCCTCCTCCCAGGGGGCAGTAAAGGGGTGGTGTTCCGCCTCCCACCGCCCCGCCTCGTCGTCCCAGCGGAGCAGGGGGAAGTGCCTCACGAAGGCAAAGCTGAACGTTTTGGGGTCGGCCAGCTTCAGCCGCCGCTCCATCTCCAGCCTCAGTTCGCTCAGGATGTTATCCACTTGCTTGGGCTTGCCGGCAATTATGAGCAGCAGGTCGCCGGCTTTAGCTCCGAAAAGCTGCGCCATCTGCTTAACCTGCTCCAGGCTCAAGAACCTGGTAACGACGGACTTGACGTTGTCGAGCTTTAGCTTGTCGATAGCACTGGTCAGCGCCATCGTTACCACCCCACCCCCGCCCAGGCTGACGACGAACTTATTCAGCTCGTCGAGCTGTTTTCGGCTGTAGCTAGCGCAGCCGGGGGCGCAGATGCC
>CAZPLG010000084.1:0-4042 GCA_964587415.1 uncultured Dehalococcoidales bacterium
CGATATCCGGCAGCCGCGGCATATCCCCTGCTCTACTCTAGCTACCGCTATCCCCTTCCCTTTTCTCAAGCTCTGATAAAACTCGAAGTCCGATGGGTCAATCTCGCCCGCCAGCCGTTGACGCTTGTCCCTGAGGTCGACGAGGGTGGCTTTGAGCTTTTCCACCTCGTCGGTCAGCTGCTTTTGCTGGCGCTCCCAGTCGGCGGTGAGCTTCTCCAACTCGCTGTTTATCTTAGCCACACTGGCTTCGGACTGCTCCACCCGGTCTATTACCTCCAGGGCTTGCTCTTCGAGCTGGTTGCGCCGGGCTTTGAACGCATCAACCTCGTGCTGGAGATTGGTCAGCTCCTTGGGAATCTTTATCCGCCCGCTGAAGAGCTGCTCTTCGGCAGCCGCCAGCTTGGTGGTGACGTCGTCTATTTCCCATTCCGCCGAGCGCTGCTGGCGGCTCAACTCTTCCAGGCGCTTTTGCTCCAGCTCAAGCTGTTTCTGGGTTTTAATGACCGCCTGGCTGTCCCCAAGCTGGCTGGTAACCTGCTTCAGCGCCCGCTCGCCGGACTCAATCTCCAGGTCAACCTCCTGGAGCCGATAGAGCTGTTTGGCAACACTCATTTGACAGCCTATTCTATAACGCCGATAGCCCTAATAGCAATATATGACAAAGGCTTATGGTTATATTAGAACATCTGTGCTACTATTTTGCCGAGGGTTAAGGCGTATCGGGGGATTTGTTTTTTCTGGTTATGTAAAGGAGGGGCTATGAGGCTGCTGAGATTAGCCGTTGAAATCCAGAGATGGGACCTGGCCGCCCATACCATCGTTCTGGCCAGCGCCAGGGTATTAAAGAATGGAGATAGACCGCATGACCGAAAAACCCAAGCGAAAAAGAAACGCCCCAAAGGGTAAAAAACAAGGCTTCTACGCCAAGGTGATGGACGAAGCCGCGCGGCTCGATTTCGAGCTGGCGGCGGGCGTCGAGGGCGTTGACGACGAGATCGCCCTGCTGCGGGTCAAGATAAAGTCCCTCCTGGCCAACGAACCCGAGAATATCAAGTCGCTTATGGATGCCACCAACACACTGGTGCGCCTGGTCAAGACGAAGTACAAAATCAACCAGGAGCAGAAGCAGGGGCTGAAGGAGGCAATAGAGAATGTCCTCAGGGATATCGCCATCCCGCTGGGGCTCGGCATCGGGCAGATTGTGAGTAAGTAGAGGGGATACCTCCTACCCCACCTTGTTAGCGTACGTTTTGATGTCCTACCCAATGCCCACCCTATAAAGGTTAAACCTTTATAGATTTCTTATTTGGGGTTACGCACCCACCCTATTTCGGGGGGTCGTTAAGGGGGGCTTCGCCCCCCTTAGAAAAACGTTTATAGGGCGGGTCGGTGTGGGTATAACAACCTGGGGGTGGGGAGAATATCATGACACCTAACAGCATAAACCGGCTCCGCCCCTACCAGCGGGAGGCGGCTTCGGCTATCCTGGACAGCGTCCTGGGCAGGAAGGGGCTTACCTTTTCCATAGAAATGGCCCGCCAGGGGGGCAAGAACGAGCTTTCGGCACAGTTGGAACTGCTGCTTCTAACCTTTTATATGGCCCAGCCCCGGAACCTGGTGAAGTGCTCCCCTACCTTCAAGCCGCAGACGGTCATCTCCATGATGCGGCTCCGGGACCGGCTCAACGACGCGGGTTTCAGCGGCATCTGGGCGGCGGGGTTGGGCTACATCATACGGCTGGGCAACGCCCGCGCCATCTTTCTTTCCGCCGACGAGTCCGCCAACGTGGTCGGCAACACCGCCCACATCCTGCTGGAGATTGACGAAGCGCAGGACGTGAGCCGGGAGAAGTACAGCAAGGAGTTCAAGCCGATGGGGGCGACGACCAACGTCACCACCGTCCACTACGGCACCACCTGGGACGATTCCACCCTGCTGGAGGAGGTCAAACAGAGCAACCTGGAGCTGGAGAGAAAAGATGGCGTCAAGCGCCATTTCCGGTACGACTGGGAGGAGATAGCCGACTATAACCCCGACTACCGCGCCTATGTCGAGGCGGAGCGGGAGCGATTGGGCGAAAATCACCCCCTCTTTTTGACCCAGTACCGGCTTTTGCCCCTACAGGGGGGCGGGGGGTTCTTGAGCCGCCAGCAACTGGCGCAGCTAAGCGGGGAGCACGCCAGAAAACGTCACGCCGAGAAGGGCAAAACATATATCGCTGGCATCGACCTTGCCGGCGAAGCCGGGGGGGATGATTTTACCAACACCCAGCCCCACCAGGACTCCACCGTGGTCACCATCGGCGAGTTGGACTTCTCTATATGCGACGACATCCAGAAGCAGCCCCGCATCAAAGTGGTCGAGCACTACCGCTGGACGGGCCGCAAGCACGCCGAGCTCTACTCGCGGCTGGTCGATATCCTCAAAAATGTCTGGAAATGCCGCCGTGTGGTTGTTGACGCCACCGGGCTGGGGCAGCCGGTAAGCTCTTTCCTGCGGAAGGCGCTCGGCTCCAGGGTATCCCCCTTTACCTTCACGGCTAAGTCGAAATCCGAGCTGGGCTTTAAGCTTTTGGCGGCAATCAACTCGGGGCGGCTCAAGGTTTACGCCAGAGACGGCTCAGACGAGTCCAGACAGCTATGGAGGGAGATGGAAAGGGCAAAGTGCCACTACCGCCCCTCCCAGACCATTAATTTCTATGTCAGCCCGTCTGAGGGGCACGACGACTTCCTGATGAGCCTGGCTTTATTGGTGGAAGCCGCCGAGAGGTACGAGGCTAAAACTGCAGTGGGGAGGTGAGGGGGTGATTATGCTCCTATAAGTTTGCTTGCTATGGAATCCAATAATGCCAAGTTCAAGTTCCGGAGCCGCTTGTATCCCGTCAATGCGTCCTCAGGGTTAAAATACTCAAAGTCCTTCTCGTGGTAGATTTTGCTTGCATCTCGAAGCGTGTGCTCTTCTTCTTGATTAAGGACTTTTTCTGCTGGCTCTAAGGCATCGTATGCTTTTGCTAAGTCATGCCTAAACTCGTCTTTAACCTGCTTTTGTGTCATGTGCTTTAAGTACCTTGCTTTTATCTCAAGCTCAATGGCACGACACAGCAGGAAGTAAGGAACTGGGGAGAACTTGTCAGGGCACTGGAAATCACGCTTGCATTTCAGATAGTGAGTTGCATATCTGTGAAAAGCGTCTGGTGACAGATTTACATAGCCTACACCTGGCCTGATTATTTGGTTCACAAGTCCACCCCCTTTAATGCGGATTATACTACTAAAGTAAGGGGTGGCAATAGGGGCAAAAAGTTGACAGGTGCCCAGTCAAGTGGTATACAATCAGAATGTGCGCATGGGGTAAAAAGAAGAAACCGATATACACAGACCATGCACGAGCCCAAATGGCAGATAGGGAGATTAGTGAGGAAGAGGTCGAGTTCTGTCTTAACGAACCGGAAATTACCCGCCCCGGAGAGCGCGACACATTAATCTTTACGGCTCATCCCAAGGGCAGATTTATAAAGATTGTAGTGCTTCGAAAGAAACCGAGGGTTATAATCACAGCGGCTGACTAACCCCGAAGGTGGTGATACTATGAAACTGGAATACGACAAAGAAGCCGATGCTATATATATAAAGCTGAACGATATGCCATATGCATACGGCAAAGATTTAGATGATTTGAGGCGAATCGACTATGACGCAGAAGGAAAGCCAAGGGGTATAGAACTGCTTTGCGTCAGCGAGGGCGTGATTACCAACGACTTGCCTAATCGCGGGGAAATAGAGCGGCTATTAGAGAAACACAATATCAAACTCTTTGCCTAAATCGGGCAAGAAGAAAAAACCAAAGAGGGGCCTTCCGGCCCCTCTCTTTTTATTTTGCAAGGGGTATTGACACTCCCTCAATAGTGAATGGTTTTACATTACAACTACGAGAGCAAGGCCAACAATTAGTAGCGAAATGCCTATTGCTAACAGGCTGTATAGATTGCGTAGCTTCATTAGATTACTCACTTTGAATTCTCCTCTTGCTATAAACTTCTCCG
>CAZPLG010000085.1:0-3818 GCA_964587415.1 uncultured Dehalococcoidales bacterium
AGTTGACCGAGGCGTACAGGTCGCCGTCAACGGGAGATTGGGCTATCGGTCCTACCTTGGTTATGGTGGGGTCATTGAACCAGGCATCAAGCGGGGGTCCTCCCGGGGTGGGGGTAATGGCTTCCCACATGTTTGGAACCGCCGGCGCCGGTGGTTCATAAGGGTCAGCCGACGTCGGGACGGCAAACATCATCATGCTGAAAATCAGCACTAGGGCGAAGCCTATACCCATTATCTTAGAAATTTTACTTTTCATTGACCTTTAATTATCCTCCTTAGGTCTTTGATATCCCCACAAAGTAGAGACGCAAAATTATGCCTCTCCTCTCGTGGAGACAAGGTTTTATTGTCTTTTCGGTTGCTTTCACGTATGCGCTTCCCTTGCGGGTTCTGCCACAAAATCACCTCCTTCAATACAAAAACAACTAACATCACGGACTTTCCCCTGATGCTATCATAGATAACTATAGCATACTCTCTCCCTTTGTCAAGTCCCCGTTGTGGCTCTAATCAGACCACTACCTTCCAGATTTCCAGCCCCCAGTATAGCACAGGAGTACCGCTTGTCAACCCCTACGCCTCCTGGGTCAGGTTAGCCAGGAACTCGGCGTTGGTCTTGGTCTTGCGCATGCGGTCGAGCACCCGTTCCGTGGTCTCGGTGAAGTTGACGGAATCGGAAGCAATCATAGAAACCATCCGCCGCAGCAGCCAAACCTGCTTTATCGTCTCCTCGTTCAGCAAAAGTTCCTCCCGCCGTGTGCCGCTGCGCGGGATATCCATGGCCGGGAAGACGCGCCGCTCGGCTAAGCGGCGGTCCAGGTGCAATTCCATATTGCCCGTCCCCTTAAACTCCTCGTAGATAAGCTCGTCCATGCGGCTGCCCGTATCGATAAGGCAGGTGGCGATGATGGTCAGGCTGCCTCCCTCCAGCGTGTTACGGGCGGCGCCAAAGAAGTGCTTGGGAGGATAGAGGGCGGCGGGGTCAATGCCCCCCGAAAGGGTGCGCCCGCTGGGGGGCATAACCAGGTTATAAGAACGGGTCAGGCGGGTAATGCCGTCGAGCAGTATGACCACGTCCTTGGCGCTCTCCACCATCCGCTTGGCTCTCTCCAGCGCCAGCTCGGCGACGCGGGTGTGGTTCTCCACCGGCTCGTCGAAGGTAGCCGAAATAACCTCCCCCCGCACCGCCTGCTTCATGTCGGTAACCTCCTCCGGGCGCTCGCCGATAAGGCAAACGATGAGATGGATATCGTTATAGTTGGTGCTGATGGCGTTGGCGATAGACTTAAGCAGGATGGTCTTGCCCGCCTTGGGCGGCGATACGATAAGCCCTCGCTGCCCCCGCCCGATGGGGGAAATCAGGTTCAGCAGTCGGGTGGAAAGCTCCTCGGGCTTGGTCTCCAGGTCAATTAACTTATCGGGGAAGGTGGGGGTAAGCGAGCCGAAGGGGACTCGCTTCTTGGTCATCTCCGGGTTCATCTCGTTAATCGTCTCCACCCTCACCAGCCCGAAATACTTCTCACCGTCCTTGGGCGGCCTCACCTGCCCCGCCACCACGTCCCCCGTGCGCAGCCCGAAACGCCGTATCTGGGACTGGGAGACATAGACATCGCCCGAGCTGGGCAACAGGCTGCTCTGCCTCAGGAAGCCGTAGCCCTCGCCGATAATCTCCAGTATGCCCCCGGAGAAGTTATAGCCCTGCTGCTCGGCGTTAGCCTGCAGCAGTCGCTTGACCAGGTCCTGCTTCTTAAGATTGGTGTAGCTGG
Organism: uncultured Dehalococcoidales bacterium; assembly: GCA_964587415.1. GTDB lineage: Bacteria > Chloroflexota > Dehalococcoidia > Dehalococcoidales > BS750m-G39 > E44-bin88. The sequence goes on from CAZPLG010000085.1 coordinate 1,767, forward strand.
AAATGCCCCTCTCCTTGGCCATTTCGAGCAACTCGTCTCTGTTTTTACCTTCCAGTTCGCTAATGTTCATAAGCGTCCTCTCACCTTCCATGGTTATTTATGTACCCCACCTTATTTCTCTGAGAGGCGTTGCCAGTCGCCGAGGAAACGGGCGACGCCGATATCAGTAAGCGGGTGTTGCATCATCTGAGTTAATACTTTATAGGGAACGGTGGCGATATGCGCCCCGGCCAGAGCCGCCGCCACACAGTGTTGGGCATGGCGGATACTGGCGGCAATCACCTGGGTGTCGAATTCGTAGTATTCAAAGACATCCACGATATCCCTGACCAGCGCCATGCCGTCCTCGCCGATATCGTCGAGCCGCCCCACGAAGGGGCTGACATAGGTGGCGCCGGCCAGCGCCCCCAGGATAGCCTGGTTCAGCGAGAAGCACAGGGTCATGTTCACCTTTATCTTCTTCTTGGCCAGCGTTGATATTGCCTCCAGCCCGGCGGTGGTAGCCGGTATCTTAACCACCACGTTGGGCGCCCAGGCGGCGATTTTTTGCGCCTGCTCTATCATGTCCTTGGCTTGCTCCACCACCACCTCCGCCGAAATCGGCCCCGGTATGATAGAACAGATTTCCTTGACCACCGCCTCGTAGTCGGCTCTGCCTTCCCTGGAAACCAGGCTGGGGTTGGTGGTGACCCCGCTGATAACCCCCAGCCTGGCCGCCTGCCTTATTTGTTCGATATTGGCTGTATCCAGGAATATTTGCATATAGCCTCCTCTAATCACTGTTGGTGCGCATGATTTGATACCTCCTTTATGGGGGTATTTCAGGGTTGAGACACCACTGCTTTCATACACACCTCCTTTTAGGTTGGTGCATTCTATAACACTAGGGGGAAATAGGCAGGGGTGGTTGCACCCCTTCCCGTAATACTTCTTTGGTGGCGCCGACGAAGTCGCGGAACAGGGGGTGGGGGTGACCCGGTCGGGAGCCGAATTCGGGGTGGAACTGGCAGGCCAGCATCCAGGGGTGGTCGGCTACCTCGCAGACCTCAACCAGCCGCCCGTCGGGGGAAAGCCCGCTGTAGACCATCCCCGCCTTCTCCAGCCGCTGGCGGTATTCATTATTAAATTCATAGCGGTGCCGGTGGCGCTCGTATATCAGGCTCTGTCCGTAGGCCCTATCGGCCCGGCTGCCGCTGGTCAGTTTGCAGGGGTAGTTGCCCAGGCGCATGGTGCCCCCCTTGATTTTCTGGCCCTTCTGGTCGGGAAGGAAGTCGATGACGGGGTAGCGGGTATCGGCGTTAAACTCGGTGGAGTTGGCCTCCTTCGAGCCCAGGGCGTAGCGGCCGAACTCGATGACCATGACATGCATCCCCAGGCACAGCCCCAGGTAGGGTATCTTGTTCTCACGGGCGTAAGTGGCCGCTCTCACCATGCCCTCTATGCCCCTGATGCCGAAGCCGCCGGGCACGATAATGCCCTGCACCGTGCGTAATATAGAGTCGTCCCCGCTGTTTTCCAGCGTCTCCGACGGCACCCAGACAAGCTCCAGGTCCCGCCCGTGGTGCAGGATGGCGTGTTGCAGCGCTTCCCGCACCGAAAAATAGGCATCCTCCAGCTCCACGTACTTGCCCACCAGAGCGATTTTCACCGGCTGGCGCGGCGTCTTGATAAGATTGACCAGCTCCTGCCACTGGCTCAAGTCCGGCGGCTGGGGCTTTAGCTTCATCTTGTCCACGATTAACTGTCCCAGCCCCTCCTCCTCCAGCACCAGCGGCACCTCATAAATAGTAGATACCGTGGTCAGGGGGATAACCGCCTTTCTTTCCACATCGCAGAACAGGGATATCTTATTTCTTATCTCCTCCGAGATGGGGTAATCGCTGCGGCAGACTATAATATCGGGCTGGATGCCGATGCGCCTCAGCTCGTTGACGCTGTGCTGGGTGGGCTTGGTCTTCAGCTCCTTGGTGGAATTAAGGTAGGGGAGCAGGGTGACATGGACATAGAGGATATTGTCCCGCCCCACCTCGTTGCGCATCTGCCGGGCGGCTT
>CAZPLG010000086.1:0-3779 GCA_964587415.1 uncultured Dehalococcoidales bacterium
ACCTGGGCATCGTCGAGGTCAGCCAGGACATCACCGAGATTCAGAAGATAAAGGGACAGAAGAGATTGTTGGATTAGGGGTGGGGAGTGGCTAAAACTCAAGGAATTTCAAAAAACACGTTAGGTGTTATCATTGGTTTGGTACTCAGTGTTTGGTGGATTTTCATGGGGCTGGACATGGGCTTCCCCTTTGAGCCTTTTAATGATTTAAGCCATATCGTAACCCTGGCCGGTTATCGCCATACTGTAATGACCATCGCCGCCTTGGTTCTGATTCCAATATGCGCCCGGGAGTACCGGTGGGGTTTCTGGGCGGCTCTGATTATGGGGGCGCTGACCTTCGTCTTATCATTAATTACCGTGGTTAATCTATTGGCTTCGGCTCCCCCCGACTTTCAGCAGACACTGATGGGACCCTCAGTCTGGCTTATCTTTCAAGCAACCATCGTGGTCTTCGCCTACAGAGCGCTTAAACAGACTTGATTAATTATGCCCCTACCTCGACAAGCTGGGCGTGTTTAAGCTGTAGCCATCCCCGCCCTCGGCAAAGACATCTTTGAGCTTCAGCGTCCGCCCCGTCTGGATGGCGGTAAAGCCGTATTTTTTGCGGATGCGGTCGATGGCTTTATCCAGCTGCTCCTGCCGCTGGGCGGAGCCGTCCATCATATCCAGTTGCCGCCCCGCCTCCACCAGCTCCGAGACCCCGATGCCGATGAGGCGCACCGGCCGCTTTTCCCCGCTAAGCGCTCGTTTCAGCAGCCTCAGTCCCGTCTCGAAGATGGCCTGGTCGCTGTCGGCGCTCTGGCTCAGGGTATGGCGGCGGGTGATGGTGGTGAAGTCGCCGTATCGCAGCTTGAGGGTTACGCAACGCGCCCGCTTACCCTTCCGGCGTAAATCGGCGCCCACCCTCTCCCCGAGATAGCGCAGGGTCGATTCCAGCCGGGCGGGGTCTCTGGCGTCCCGGCCGAAGGTAGTCTCGCGGCTGGCCGACTTGGTCACGGCGGGGGGCTCCACTTCTCTATCATCGATACCGCTGGCGAAGCGTTGTAGAACCTCACCAGACGCGCCAAAATGGCTTTTCAGGGCTTTTAGGGGCATGGCCGATAGTTTGCCTATGGTGTCGATACCCAGGCTCTTTAATTTCGGCTCTGTTTTTTGGCCTATGCCCGGTAGTTTGGCGATGGGCAATGGCGCCAGAAAAGCCCGTTCTTTACCCGCTTCCACCTCCAATAATCCGTCGGGCTTACTCATCTCGGAGGCGACCTTAGCCACTGTCTTACCGCCAGCGATGCCGATGGAAACATTGATGCCCAGCTCAGCTTTAACCCGCTGCTTTATCTTGGCCGCCATCTGCTTGATCGAGCCGTGTATGGACTCAAAGCTGGTGGCGTCCAGGTAGGCTTCGTCGAGCCCCATCGGCTCAAGATAGGGGGAAAAGTCGGCTAAGATGGACATGAACTTCCGCGAGGCGTCGCGGTATTTGGGGAAGCTGCCCTGGATGAAGATAGCCTGCGGACAGAGCCGGCTGGCGGTGACCAGCGGCATGCCCGAATGTAATCCAAAGGCGCGCGCTTCGTAGGAGGCGGCGGCGACCACCCCCCGCCCCTGGGGCCTGCCGCCGACGACGACGGGCTTGCCCTTGAGGCTGGGGTCGTCCACCTGCTCCACGGAGACGAAGAAGGCGTCGAGGTCGATATGCATAATGCGGCGCGTCATAGACTCTTATTATACGGCAAAAGGCCGTTAGGCGGCTTATTCTTCGGGTTCTACGGGTGGCGACGGCATCCGCTGCATCCAGTAGGGGTAGAGGGGTATGGGCTGGCTCATCTCGTCGAGCCGTGCCACCTCTTCGGCGCTCAGTTCCCATTCGACTGTTTTGAGGTTGTCGGTCAGCTGCTCGGGCGTCCGTGCGCCGATAATGACCGAAGACACCCCCTCTTTGGCCAGCAGGTAGTTGAGCGCCGCCTGGGCGACGGTGGCTTTGTGTGCTTTGGCGATTTTGTCCAGCTCCTCGACGATATCGTACCCCTTTTCCTCGTCAAGTGGCTGGAACCTCGGCTGCGACCCACTGAGGCGGGTGCCCTTGGGCTGGGGCTTACCGCGGCGGTATTTGCCGCTCAAAAAGCCGCCGCTAAGCGGGCTCCAGACCAGTATGCCCAACCCCTGGTCGAGGCAGAGCGGCACCATCTCGTTTTCCAACTCACGCGCCAGCAATGAATACAGGGCTTGCAGCGTGACGAACCTATCCCAGCCGCGCTTATCGGAGATAGCCAGCGCCTTCATAAGCTGCCAGCCCGAAAAATTAGAACAGCCGATGTAGCGCACCTTACCCTGGCGCACCAGGTCGTCCAGGGCGCGCATGGTCTCCTCCAGTGGCGTGTCGGGGTCGAAGTTGTGCACCTGATAGAGGTCGATATAATCCGTGCCCAGCCGCTTCAGGCTGGCGTTGCACCCCTCGATGATATGGTGGCGGGAAAGCCCGACCTCGTTGGGGCCCGGGCCCATTTTGAGGCGCACCTTGGTGGCTAAGATAATGTCCTTTCTTCGTTTGCCCAGCGCCTTGCCCAGCATCTCCTCGGAAAGCCCCTCGGAATAGACGTCGGCGGTGTCGAAGAAGTTTATCCCCGCCTCCAGCGACATATCCACCAGGTGAGTGGCTTCCTTCTGCCCCAGCCCCCCGATGTGCTTGAAGAAGCTCCGCCCCCCGAAGGTCATCGTCCCGAAACACAGCTCGGAGACCTTGATACCCGTTTTGCCTAAGAAACGCATCCTCATTTTTTGCCCCCCTTTTGCTTTAGGTAGCCTATTCGTATTATGGCACTGGTATGCTTGATTATCAATCACTTACTGGTGAGCTGGCAATTAGGTAAGAGTGTGTTATACTCCTGTCAAAGCTGACCTTAACCGTTTCGTTTTTGGAGGACCTAGTTATGATATGGGTCTTACGTGCTGGGATAATAGCACAATTCTTAGGTGCGATATCACTCAGTACTCCGTTGGTATTTATGTTGGTTAAGCCAGCGACTATTAAAAAGTTGTTGGAAGGTGCCGGGAGTAAGCTCAAAGATTTTCTAAAGCTGCCTCTAGATAAATTCTATGGTCAAGTGAGATTCCGCAAGGTGAGCCCTGAAGCCTCAGAATATGAAAAGATCAAACATACATATATTGCTTTGGGGATAGCGTTGGCTATCGCTATTTTGGGCTACATGGCTTTAGCATATTTTTATGTCGCTGTTATAGCCCACAGTGTTACCGCTATCATCGTGTTGGCTCCCTTTGCAGCAGCTTCTGCAGCTCTTTCAGGGTGGGCATTTTCAAGGTTTTATAAAAAGAGAGTAATAAAAATAATGGTTTTTATCTTCTTTGCAGCTACAGCAGTTCTTGTTTATGGTATGTTTATATTTAGCGTAATATTTCACGCATTACTCTTGGGCATCATTGCCTGTATTGCCTTTTTTGATTCGCTACTAGCCTGGCTGGCCCAACAAAAAGTCAGAAGAGTGATGCTAGTATCGGGGGGCGTGCTCCTTGCCATCGGGGCAGCACTTCAATTAGCGAGTACTTTTATGGATATTTACTGACCCCTCGAGACGAAGTCTTTAACCCGCCGCTCGAAGACCGCCCTCTCCAGCAGAACGCGGCGCTGGCACCCCAGGCACTTGATGCCGATATCGGCCCCCAGCCTCACCACCCGCCACTGGTCGCTGCCGCAGGGGTGTTTCTTTTTTAGGCGCACGATATCCCCCAGCTTTATCTCCATAACCATGGCTAACTCCGGTG
>CAZPLG010000087.1:0-3658 GCA_964587415.1 uncultured Dehalococcoidales bacterium
AATTTTACCACACCCCAAAATCAATAGGGAAATTAACTTTTTTAAAATTCGTCGGCAAAGGACTTGACAAAGTTAAAAAGTATGCTATACTAATATTGAATAAATTAAGAAAAGGCTTAACAAAACTGATTATTCTACCCGAGGAGGTTAAAGATTATGCCCAATGAATGGTCCGACCTGACGAACATCACCCAGGGCGCGCCCATGGTTGTCGAGCGCGTCCGTATGACCGAAAGCGGCATCGCCGTCGAGGGCGAATTCGGACTGCCGCCGCTGGCGCGCCTCTCCGCCGACGACCAGATTTTCGTCATGGCCTTCGTCCTCTGTCACGGCTCAATCAAAGAAATCGAACGCATCTTCGGCGTCAGCTACCCTACGGTGAAAAACCGCCTCAACCGCCTGGCGCGCAAGCTTGAGTTCGTCGAGACCCTCGACTTCCCCGACGAAGAAGACGTGCTGTCTGAGCTCGAGAACGGCGACATCAACGCCGAAGAGGCAATCAGGAGGTTATCGGAATGAACTGTCCACCCTTAATCTTACGCCTGGATATAGCCAAGACCGAGCACCATCGTCACACCGTCTTCTGGCTGCCCCTCTTCCTGGCCTGGATTATTCTAGCCGCTATTTTCATCGCGCTCTCCCCGCTGATAATCCTGGCGACGCTGGTAGCGGTGCCCTTCGGCTGGGGCAAAACGGTGCTCCTCTTCATCCCGCTGGTATGCAACGTCATCTGTAATTTACACGGCATGGAAATCAACGTAGAGCAAAAAGACCGCGTAATATTCATATCTTTCAAGTAAGGAGCTAAGAAAATGAGTGATAATCAAAAAAGAATTCTGGATATGCTTGCCGAAGGCAAAATAAGCGCCGAAGAAGCCCAAAAGCTGCTGGCCGCTATCGGCTCCGGGGGCGATGAAGCCAAATCCGCGCCCCCCCGCAGCCCCAAATACCTCCGCGTCGTTATCCAGCCTAATCCCGACGCCCCCGAAAATGAAGATGTCAAGCGGGTCAACGTCCGCGTGCCCGTGGCGCTGATACGCGCCGGCATAAAGTTCACCTCGCTCATTCCCGCCGAAGCCTCCGAACAGGTCAACGAAGCCCTCAAGGAAAAGGGCATCGACTTCGACGTCCGCAACCTCAAGCCCGAAGACCTGGAAGAGCTTATAGCGGCGCTGCACGACCTCGAGGTGGACGTTCAGAACGGCCAGGAAAAGGTGCACGTCTACGTGGAATAGCCCCGGCATATCCACAGACTTGGGGCGGGACTTGAAAGTCCCGCCTTTTGCTTTTCTCTTAAAAGGTATGGTTAGCCCCACCCGTTTGTAGTATACTGCGGTCATAGTTTCGACAGGGGGTAAAGATATGCGGCTCAAAGATAAAGTGGCTATCGTCACCGGCAGCGCCCGCGGCATGGGGCGGGTTTTCGCCCTCCGTTTCGCTCAAGAAGGCGCCAAGGTGACCGTCTGCGACATCCTCGACTGTAAGCCCGTCGCCGAGGAGATAAAGGCCGCCGGCGGGGAAGCGCTGGCGCTCAAAACCGATGTCACCAGCGAAAAAGACACCGCCGAGATGGCTAAAAAGACGGTAGAACGCTTCGGGCGGATAGACATCCTGGTCAACAACGCCGCCATCATCGGCACCATCGAGACCAAGGACTTCGTCAAACCGGTGGATAAGATAGTATCGGCGGACTGGGACAAAATCCTAAACGTCAACATCAAGGGTGTCTTCCTCTGCTCCAAGGCGGTTATCCCCTATATGAAAAAGCAGGGCGGGGGTAAAATCGTCAATATGGCTTCCACTGTGGCCTTCACCGGGCTGCCCCACTTCATTCATTACACCACCTCCAAGGGCGGCATCCTTACCATGACCCGCAGCCTGGCCTGGGCGCTGGGCGAATTCAATATCAACGTCAACGCCGTTGCCCCCGGGCTCATCATGACCGAGGCGATGCAGGGTACCTATACCCCGGAATTCTATAAGGAACTGGTAGCCACCAAACAGCTTATCCACAAGAACGTGGAGCCGGAAGACGTGGCTAATGCGGTGCTCTTTATGGCCTCCGATGAAGCCGATAAGATAACCGGGCAGACGCTGGCCGTCAACGCCGGCGAATACCTCCACTAAAAAAGAGCGCCGCTTTTGGCGGCGCTCTAAAACTTATTCGGTTTTCGCTCAGGCCGGGTTCAGGGTGCGCCCCACGAACAGTATCGCCCCCGTCTCGATGTCCCGGATTAGGAAGATAAAGGGCCGGTCGATGGTAACCTCTACCGTTTCTGACGGCGGCATGGCTGTCGCGCCCACGATTACCGCCGTGGCCGCCGCCGCTTCGGTGCCTTCTTCATCGACGGAGACAAAAGCCTTGTGCACCACATCCGATATGAATAACCGTTCCGGGTTGTCCGTCATGCCGGAAAAGTCGGCCAGTCCCTCGGTGAAGGCGATGGGCATGCCCAGCGCCGACAGGGCTTGGAGCAGGCTGAAGCTGGAATCGAACTCGAACCGGGGCATGGTCAAAGCTACCTGCCGGTAGTCCAGGCTCTCGATAATCCCGGCCACCGTTTCGGCGCTAAGGGCCGCTTCGAAGGCGTCGAACTGCCCGGAGTCGGGCAGCAGGATGACCATGGAGAGTTCCCTGCCGTCATAGGGCAGTTCCACCGCCCGGTAGCCGTCGCCCTCGGCGTAGCCGAAGCTCTCCGTTTGCCTCATCATGGGCACGCTAACCTGGCTCCCGTCGAGCAAATAGAATACCCCGTCCTGGGTCGCCTTTTCGTTGAAGGGCTCGTCCCAGGCGGCGTTGAAGTAGATGGCGTTGGTCAGGACGAGGCGGGTCAACTCAGTAAGAGCTCCCTGGGGAATCAGGTCCTCGATGCGCCCCTCCGTCTGCTCGGCCACCCAGTCGTTGATGGTGACGCGCGACTCCTCGGTGGCGTTGATAAAGTCGAGCAATCTTAATCCCGCGCCGTAGTTCACCGCCAGCGTGTCCAGGAAATCGGACAGGAACTCGTAGTCTTGCTGCCCCCAGATGGCGTTGACGATGTTCAGACGGAAGCCTTCATCGTCCTTGCCCTCGGCGCCCTCACCGCGGCTATCCAGCGCCAGAGACAGCGCGTTGAAGGCCGGGTGCAAATTCTCCTGGGACAGGATGAAACTCATGGCGTCGGCCATCTGCTCTTCGGTTTCGCTGCGGGCGCCGCCGTAGGTCATGGCTAGAGCCACAGAGATGCTATAGGGTGAGTAGAAAAGGTTGCCCCCCGTCTCTTTGAGCTGCTGGTAGAGGTCGAAGGCGAAGGCGCTGTTGCCCGCGACCAGAGTCGCCAGATCGTCGGCGCTCACCTGCGGCGCCATGTCTCGCGGCTCATCCGACTGTATAAACTCGCCGCCCGCCGCCTGGGAACAGGCCCCCAGCCCCACCATCAATGTCACCATCAGTACGCTTACTATGCACAAAAGCACCTTATTCATCTCACACCTCCGTCGGCTATCCGTTATTGCCCGTTTGTCTTATATAACGAAAAAGTCTGGATTTGGTTAGTTCCCCCCCTCATTCCACGGCCGCCGCATCGTTCACCCCGTCGGGTGTCATCCTGCCCGCCGAGACTATCATCTGAAGGGCCTGGTCCACCGATACCTTGGTTCGGACCACCTCGTCTTCCTT
>CAZPLG010000088.1:0-3568 GCA_964587415.1 uncultured Dehalococcoidales bacterium
TTAGCGGCTTCCTCGTCCCCGACCCGATTCCCGGCGAGGTCAATGCCGCTAAGATTACCTGCTTCGTCGGTGATGGCGACGACTTCTACTCCGGTGACTTCATCGCCATTAACGCGCCCGAAGGACTTGAGGGTCACCAGATAACCAACTCATACAAGCTCTGGGACGGCATCACGCTCCCGGCACCCTCCTACCCCCCGTACATGCCCAATAACTCCAGCAGTCCCAACAACGTCTGGAACGGCCGTTCGGAAGGGTTCGGCGGCAGTTTCATAGATGGCGTGGATATTGATACCTTTTACGTCCCCTGGGGAGACCCGCCCAGCGACGGGCTGCTCAAGCCGGGGGACTCTTCGGCTACGATAGTACTCAACTTTGCCGACCCGAACGAAGATTATGCGGAGCTGATTAACTTCATATATATCATTATCTCCTTCCGCAGTAGAGCGGTCACCGGGGGCACTATTTCCTACATTATAGATTCATAGAAGGATGAAAGCCTTCGGGCAATACTTTATAATGGAGTGAGGAAAATGGAACGAGGAAAAATGAAATTAAGTAAGACAGCCTGGTGGATTCTGGGGATCGGCTTCTTCATTATCGCCTCGGCGGTCCTGGTTATGCTCCTTTCCCGTCAGTCTGGCGACGCCAGGCAGCTGGAAGACAACCTGTCGGTAACCCAGAACCTGCTTGCCAAGCTCATTTCGGAAAAGGAAGACCTGGACAGCCAGTTCGCCCTGCTGGAAAACAAGCTGGATGAAGCTGAATCATCGTCTATCATCGGTAAGGCGAACTTCTCCAAGGCAGTGATGAGCATTGAATACGACGAGGAAATATTCTCGATTGCTAACGACTGCAACCTGGAGATAATGAGCCTCACTTCCTCAGAGCCCCGCGACGTAGCGGTAGGGGAGATTATCTACGATACCACCCGTTTTGAGGCGGAGGTGCGGGGTAATGTGGCGGATATACTGTCCTTTATAAACGACATAGTCATGGGAGGGTATTTCACCACTGCCACCGTGGAACTGGTCAATTTGGAGGTTCCCGAACCCGGAAAGGGCGAGTCACCCTCCGCGGTAATCAAAATAATTATTTACAGTTATGAAGGTGAATAGCTATGGCAAAGAAAGTTACTACCCTATTTATTAGAGACGACGCCATTAACCTGCTGGTAATGCGGGGCGAGCGAGTGGAAAAGTGGGCTAGCTCACCCCTAGAGCCAGGTCTGGTTAGCCAGGGGCTGGTCGCTGACGAAGCCCAGGTAGCCGAAAAGCTCAAGGAGCTATTTAAGGAGCAAGATGAAGGCATGGGCAAGGTCATCGCCGGCATAAGCGGGCATAACTCGGTGTATCGTATCATAACCCTCCCCGAGCTGCCCGAGGCGGTGCTGCCCGAGGCGGTAAAGCGCGAGGCGAGAAGGGTGATACCGGTGCCTCCAGAAGAGGTCTACCTTTCCTACCAGTCCCTTCCTGCCACCAAGGGAGAAACACTCGTCTTCATAGCCGCTTTCCCCCGCACTACAACCGACGCCCTCTACAAAACGCTGCACCGGGCCGGTCTCCAGCCCCATATTATGGACCTAGCCCCCCTGGCCCTGTGCCGAACCGTGGATCAACCGCGGTCTATCATTGTAAACGACAGGGGAGACCACCTCGACATCATGGTGATGGTTGACAGGGTGCCCCAGCTAATCCGCAGGCTATCTTTACCCGGCGAGGCGGAATCGGCATCAGAAAGGCTGGCCACCATCACTGAAGAGATTGATAGAACCGTTGCCTTCTATAATTCCAGCCACCAGGAAGAGCCGCTGAATGTAACGGTACCTTTGCTTGTCTGCGGCGACCTGGCCAGGACAGAAAAGAGCTGGCAAGCGCTGGCGGATAAGTCAACGCACCCGGTATCAATACTGCCCGCACCGGTGGAGTCCCCTGAAGGCTTTGATGCTAACGAATTCATGGTCAACATCGGGCTGGGCTTGAAGGAGCTGCTGCCTGAGAAGGGAGAGTCTAACTTCTCTCTGGTCAATATCAACACCCTGCCCGATGTCTACCTGTCCAAGCCAGTCCGTCTACCCAACATCCTGGCCCCAATTGCCATCACCATCGGCCTGGGCATACTTGTCTATCTGGGAATTCTCGTTTACAATAAGTCTGGTTACATCGGCGTATTAGAATCTGAACTAACCCCCCTGGAGAACCGTATCGCCCTGGAGAACCTTAACATGGCGTCGCTGGAGGAGGAGATTGCGCTGATAACTCCGCAGATTGCCGAGCTGGAAGCCACCACCGCTATCTTTGATAGCACCTTCGCCGCTCTGGAAGAGACCCGCACCAGGATTAACGGAGATATGAGCCAGATTGTAAGCCTGCAGCCGGGTAATCTGTTGACTACGGTCAATCACACCGGTGACCTGATAACGGTCATCGGACTATCCTCGGATGAGGACGGTATTTTCAGCTATGCTCGGGCGCTAAGAAACAGCGGCAGGTTCTCTACGGTGGTTATCTCATCTATAGAAGCCATAGAGGAGGATGATGAGATAGAAAACTATGAATTTACGTTTCTTCTGAGATAAAAGAGTAGATATGGATATTTTGGCATTATTACGCACTGCTAAAGATAAGGCGGCTTCCGATGTTCACCTGGTCGCCTCCAGCCCGCCGATGCTGCGCATCGACGGCTCGCTGCAAGCAGTCGACGATGCCGCCGCGCCGCTGACTGGCGAGGAGATAAACCAGGCTTTCAATCAGCTGACCACCCCCGAGCAACAGGCCGAATTCGGCAAGAACATGGAACTCGACTTCAGCTACAGGATGCCTGACGTCGGCCACCTGCGGGGCAATGCCGCCCAGCAACGCGGGGCTATCAGCCTGGCTATAAGGCTATTACCGGCCAAAATCCCCACCATAGCCGAGCTCGAGCTGCCCGATTTATGCAAGCAGCTCGCCGTCAGGCCGAGAGGCCTGATAATCGTCACCGGCCCCACCGGCAGCGGTAAAAGCACCACCCTGGCGGCGATGATTACCCACCTCAACCTCAACCAAAGCCGCCACGTGATCACCATCGAAGACCCCATCGAATACGTCTATCCCAGCATAAAATGCGCCATAACTCAGCGCCAGCTGGGCAGCGATACCACGTCCTTCGCCACCGCCCTCAAGCACATCTTGAGGCAAGACCCCGATGTCATTCTAGTCGGCGAGATGCGGGACATGGACACAGCGGCGGCGGTGCTCACCATAGCCGAAACCGGCCACCTGGTCTTAAGCACCGGCCACGCCCCCAGTGCCACCCAGGCTATGGAAAGAATAATAGACCTGTTCCCCCCCGAGGAACGCCACCTCGCCCAGGCACGGCTGGCTTCACTACTGATCGGCGTGCTCTGCCAGGTGCTCGTTCCCCGGGCTGACGGCAACGGCCGGGTGGTGGCGGTCGAGATTATGCTGGCTAACCCACCGGTGAGGAACCTCATTCGTGAAGGCAAACTATACCAACTCCCCAACGTAATCCGCACCCACCGGGAAATAGGCATGATATCGCTGGATGAAGCCCTGGTCAACCTCTA
>CAZPLG010000089.1:0-3428 GCA_964587415.1 uncultured Dehalococcoidales bacterium
AGCTCTCCTCGGTCTGCTCCTTGCCGCTGATGAACTGGATGTCATCTATCAACAATATATCAACAGTGCGGAACTTGCTGCGGAACTCCTCGGTGCTCTTATCCCGGATGGCGCTGACGAACTCGTTGGTGAACTGCTCGGCGCTGACGTAGAGGGCGCGGAAATTGTTAGCGCGGGCGGCGTGGTAGACGGCGTGCAGCAGGTGGGTCTTGCCCAGCCCCACCCCGCCGTAGAGGAAGAGCGGGTTGTAGCCACGCCCGGGGTTTTCGGCGGCGCCCAGGGCGGCGGCGTAAGCCAGGCGGTTGTTGTTGCTGACCACGAAGGAATCGAAGGTGTAGCGGGCTTTGCCCGCGGGTCGGGCGGTGGGGGCGGAGGCCGTGGTCTCTCGTGCCGAGGCTACCCGAAAGAGGACCTTGATATCGGGGCGGGTGAGCCCGATGAGGGTCTTTTCGATAAGGGAGCGCTGGTTCTGGTTGAGGTATTCGGCGACGAAGGCGTTGGGCACGCCGACGACGAACTGATAGTCTTCGTAGCTGAGGCCGGTGGTCTTTTCCAGCCAAGTGCGGTAATATGAGCGGGTGACCTGAACCTGTAGTTCCCCCAAAGCGGCTTTCCAGATTTCTTGAGCTGAACTGGCTCCCATACGATTCCTTACCTCTCGTTAAGATTAGTCGCTTTAGGTTTGTTTAGAGCAGCCTGCATCACCGGGCAGCCGAGGAATAGTGCGGTTTCGATAGAGGCAGAGGGAGGAAATTAGCGGCGTGATATATAGAATAGCGGGTGGGGGCTGATGATGGCAAACTTTTTGGGGGTGGTTGGGAGGGGGTTGGGGGGCTTGGTTTCCCTTGGAAGGTCTGTCAGGCTTGTTCTTTCGCTCGATATTGACGGGATAGCCATAAATCGGGAACTTGTTGCCCAAAAGTTTTAGTGTTAAAATTTTAGCCCGTGGAGGCTTTAAGTTGAGAGTTGTTTTTATGGGCAGTCCCCGCTTCGCCGTGCCCACCCTGGAATACCTGGTGTCCGCCGGATATGAAATAGCGGCGGTCTACACCCAGCCCGATAGAACGGGTGGGCGGGGGCGCGGCCTGGCGGCTTCAGCGGTGAAGCAAGCGGCGGAAGCCCTGGGGCTGCCGTTGGCGCAACCCCAAAGCCTGAAAGCGCCCGAAGCTATTAAGCAACTGGCGGATTTTAAGCCCGATATCATAGTGGTGGCCGCCTTCGGCCAGCTCCTGCCCAAAGCGGTACTGGAGCTGCCCCGCCTGGGTTGTCTTAACGTCCACCCCTCCCTCCTGCCCCGATTCCGGGGCGCTTCGCCGGTGGCGGCGGCAATTTTAGCCGGCGAGGAGTTCAGTGGGGTGAGTATCATTTTACTCGACGAGGGCATGGACAGCGGGCCCGTGCTGGCGCGGGCGCAGATTCCCGTGGCCGATACAGATACCACCGCCTCGCTTGGCGACAAGCTCTCCGTAGCTGGGGCGGGGCTGCTGGGGGAGGCATTGGTGGGGTGGATAAGGGGGGAGCTTAGTCCCCAGCCCCAGGACGAGGCTAAGGCGACCTATTGCCAACCCATTAACAAGGATGAAGGCGAGATTGACTGGCACCAGCCGGCGATAGAGATATGGCGGCGGGTGCGGGCCTTTTATCCCTGGCCGGGGAGCTATAGCCGCTGGCGGGGAAAGACGCTCAAGGTTACCGAGGCGGCGCTATCGGCTGCGGCTACGCCCGCTAAAGCGGGGGAGGTGGTGGCGCTGGGCTCGGGTTTCGGCATCGGCACCGGCGAGGGGACATTAGGCGTCCTCAGGGTGCAGTTAGAGGGGAAGCAGGTGCTGTCCGCCGCCGAGTTCTTAAGAGGTCAGCGCGGCTTTATCGGGGCGGTTTTACCATCGAGTTGATAAGGAGGCGGCATTGTCTAAACCCAAGGATTTAAGCCGGTTCGACGCCCTGGTCGAGATTATCGCCACTTTGCGGGCGCCCGGCGGCTGCCCCTGGGATAGAAAGCAGAGTCACGCCTCGCTGCGGGGAAATCTGCTCTCGGAGTGCTACGAAGTCCTGGAGGCGCTGGATGAGGGCGATGCCGACAAGCTGCGCGGCGAGCTGGGCGACCTGTTAATGCAGATTGTCCTGCACGCCCAGATTGCCCGTGAAGACGGTGAGTTCGAGCTGGGAGAGGTCATCGAGGGCATCAACCAGAAGCTCATCCACCGCCACCCGCATGTCTTCGGTTCCAGGAAGGTGAAGGACGCCGAAGAGGTGATGCATAACTGGGAGGAGCTCAAAGAGGAGGAAAGGGAAGAGGGAGTTCCCATGCTGGAGAGCGTGCCCAAAATTATGCCCGCCCTGGGCTACGCTCATGAGATTCAGCGCCGGGCGGCGTGGGTCGGCTTCGACTGGGAGGACATAAGCGGCATCATCGATAAGCTGGCCGAGGAGGTCGGCGAGTTCCAGCGGGCGGAGAGCCAGGAGGAGAAAGCCAGCGAGTTCGGCGACCTGCTCTTTACCCTAGCCAATATCGCCCTGCGGATGGGTATAGATGCCGAGGCGGCGCTTCGAGGCGCCAATAGGCGCTTCTACGAGCGCTTCAGCTATATGGAAAAGCTCTGCCGTGAGCGGGGGCTAAAATTCGCCGAGCTATCCTTCGACGAGCAGAACGCGCTCTGGGCGGAGGCGAAAAAGGGAGTGGAATAAAGTGGGGTGGGGAATTGCTCCCCGCCCCCCTATTAAGCCCCGACTAAAAGGGCAAAACCTTCTTGTCCGACATATCGTTGATGAGTATCGCCGCCGAGTCGTACCAGGCGATTAGCGCCACCAGAATCCCCAGGTAGCCCCCCGCCAGCTTGAGGCCGGAAACGTACTCGCCCCCCGCCAGCAGGAAAAAGGTTATCGTCAGCGCGATGAAGAGGGCTAGAAGTCCCCGCGGGGCCTTGATAGCGGCGAAGGTGGCGTAGAGGGTGAAGAATCCCCAGGCCGCCAGGAAGACAGCCAATCCGGCCGGCGGCACCGCCGAGATTATGCCCGCCGTCTCCAGGACTATCATCAATGCCAGACCCAGCCAGAAAGCGCCGAAAGAGGTAAAACAGGTGGCACCGAAGATGTTCCCGGTCTTAAATTCCCACATTCCCGCCAGCACTTGAGCCAGCCCCCCGTAGAAGAACGCCATGGGCAGGACCATGCCGATAGATTCGGGGGCGATGAATTCCGCATTCACCATACTCAAGAGAAATGTGGTCAGGGCGAACGCCCCCAGTCCCAGAGCACCAGGATTAGCCGTTTTTTGCATCTAAACTTCCTCCTCAGGTCTTTTATTTGTGCTATAATGGACGGCAATCAGCGGCAGAAAAAAGCCGCAAAAAAATCGGGGCGAGAGGATTTGAACCTCCGACCTCAGCGTCCCGAACGCTGCGCGCTAACCAGACTGCGCTACGCCCCGT
>CAZPLG010000090.1:0-3406 GCA_964587415.1 uncultured Dehalococcoidales bacterium
AGCCCACCGCCAGGTCGGCGATGGTGGTATCCTCGGTCTCGCCGGAGCGGTGGCTGACCACCGCCGTCCAGCCCGCCTGCTGCGCCATCTTGATGGCGGCGACGGTCTCGGTGAGGGTGCCGATCTGGTTGAGCTTGATGAGAATAGAATTTGACGCTTTCATCTCAATACCCCGGCTTAATCGCTCGACGTTGGTGACATAGAGGTCGTCGCCGACCAGTTGCACTCTCTCGCCCAGCTTCTGCGTAATTAGCTGCCAGCCTTCCCAGTCGTCTTCAGCCATACCGTCCTCGATGCTGATGATAGGGTAGGCGCTTGCCCATTTGACATAATATTCAACCATCTCTTGGCTACTGAGCGAGACGCCCTCTCTAGCCAGAATGTATTTGCCGTCCTGATAGAACTCGCTGGCGGCGGGGTCTAAAGCGATGAAACAGTCTTTGCCGGGGACATAGCCGGCTTTTTCCATGGCGGCCAGTATGGCTTCGATGGCATCTTGGTTGGAGGGGAGGAAGGGGGCAAAGCCGCCTTCGTCGCCGACGTTGGTGTTTAAATTTCTATCCTTGAGCACCTTCTTTAAAGAATGGTAAATCTCGGTAGCCATCCGTAGTGCTTCACTAAAGCTTTCGGCACCAGCGGGCACAACCATAAATTCCTGAAAGTCGGTGGACTCGGCGGCGTGCTTGCCGCCGTTTAAGATATTAAGCATGGGCACGGGCAGGGTATAAATATCCTCCTGTCCTAAATACAGGTAGAGGGGCATTTCGGCGGAGTTAGCTACTGCGTGGGCGGTGGCTAATGATACCCCCAGAATAGCGTTAGCCCCCAGGCGCGACTTGTTGGCCGTGCCGTCGAGCTCGATGAGCTTGCGGTCTAAAGCGGGCTGGTCGGTGGCGGACATGCCTTTTACCGCCTTGGCGATTTCGTTATTGACGTTGGCTGCCGCCTTGAGCACGCCCTTGCCGCCGAAACGGGACTTATCGCCGTCCCTCAGCTCCACCGCTTCGTGCTGGCCGGTACTGGCCCCGGAGGGCACCGCCGCCCGGCCCGTAATGCCGTCGTCGAGAGTTACCTCGACGGCAAGGGTGGGATTGCCCCGGGAGTCCAAAATCTCTCTGGCTTTGACGCTGTCAATCTTGGTCATTTATTCCCCCGACTCCTTTGATATCAGTTTGAGGGCTTTATCTACCGCCTCAACGGCATTTTTAGCGGTAACGATGGCCTTGTCCTCTTTGCCGTTGCGGGATATCGACCAGGTGTTTAAGCCGATTACGGGGATGCCGCTCTGGAGGGCGTGGCTTATCTCGGAGAGGGTGCCGTAGTTGCCGCCGACGGCGATAACCGCCTGGCCCGATTTGACCACAGCCACGTTGCGGGCGTAGCCCAGGTTGGTGACGATGGGAATCTGGACATAGGGGTTGGC
This sequence comes from uncultured Dehalococcoidales bacterium, assembly GCA_964587415.1. Taxonomy (GTDB): domain Bacteria; phylum Chloroflexota; class Dehalococcoidia; order Dehalococcoidales; family BS750m-G39; genus E44-bin88. The sequence continues at coordinate 1,424 of CAZPLG010000090.1, forward strand.
CGACTGGCGGTTGTCCCCGGGCAGGATGCCGATGGTGGTGCCTCCTTCGGCGCTAGCGCCTTTACAGGCGGCTTCCATAACTCCCCCCAGCCCCCCGCACACCAGGGTAGCGCCGCGCCTGGCCAGTTCACGCCCGACTTCCTCCGCCAGACGGGTTTCTTCCCGGTTGCAGCTGCCGCCGCCGATGACGGCAATGATGGGTTGTTTTTTGGTCATGCGTATACGGATTATAGCACCAGAGTTTGAATTAGGAAAGGGAGGTTTTTCTTCCCACCCAAAACCCACCCTATAAGGGTGGTACCCCTTTTATATCCTCCTGTAGGGTTTGTGTCCCACATCCCCACCTTGTTGTTTTGAGGGATTTAAGAGCGGCGTTTGACGGCTCTAGCTATCAATCTAAAGAGTCTTCCGATTGAGGCGCCTATTACTAAGAGTAAACCTATCATAGTTTGGCCGCTTTCCCTTTTAAAAGGGGATTCCTTTTTCTCTCCGCCCCACCCCCAAGTTATTTTTCCCACACCAGCCCGCCCACAAAGGTCTTTTCTAGAGGGGGCTATGCCCCCTTTCTACCTTGAAGGGTGGCGGGTGGGAAAAGATATAGAACGGGGTGGGGTGCTAGTTAAACCGGTTCATGGCGGGGGTTAAGCCATCGGTGAGCAGGTAGAGGATGGCCTCACTTGACTTGGGAATAATTTTATTGATGGCTCGTTTTTCGGTGGGGGTAAAGTCGCTGAGGACATAGGCGATAATATCGTCCTCGCTGATTTCGGGCTTGCCGGGCCGCCCGATGCCCACCCGAATACGAATAAAGTCCTGACTGCCCAGTTCTTGAATGATAGAGTTAATGCCCTTGTGCCCGCCGGAGCTGCTGCCGTGACTTATGCGGATTTTAGCCAGAGGCAGGTCGAGGTCATCGTGGATGACAATGAGGTCATTAAAGTCGGTGTCGAACTTCTTTACTAAACGGCTTACCGACCGTCCGCTATCGTTCATAAAGGTCTGGGGACGGGCCAACACCACCTCGTTGCCAGCCGCCTTGCCCGTGCCGATGCGGGCCAGACCCTTCTTCTTGTCGAACTTTATGCCCTGAGTTCGGGCGAAGTGGTTGAGGCAGATAAAGCCGATGTTGTGACGGTTGCGGGCGTAAGACCGCCCCGGATTGCCTAGGCCCACGATTAGTTTCATTAAGATTTTCCCTCCAAGATGCTCAACAGCTTCTTTTCGTCAATCTGCGTTGTGCCCAGCTCCTGGGCTTTAGCCAGCTTGGTGCCGCCGGGGTCGGTGCCGACCACGAGATAGGCGGTCTTTTTAGTGACGTTATCTTTAGCCGTGCCGCCGAGGGCTTTTATTTTCTCCTCCGCTTCTTGTCTGGAGAAAGACTCCAGTCTTCCGGTGATGACGAACTCCTTGCCGGACAGGGGCAGTTTTTCGGTCTTGCCCTTTTCTTCCAGCCTGACGCCCGCTTCTTTCAAGCCCTGGATAATCTGGCGGTTTTCCTCCTGGCGGAAGAAGGCGAGTATGCTGTCGGCAATCTTGGGGCCGATGGCTTCTATTTCCATTAGTTCGTCCCGTGATGCCTTAGACAGCTTATCTATACTACCAAAGCGTCGGGCCAGAATCTCCGCCGTCTCGCCGCCGATGTGGCGTATGCCTAAAGCAAAGATTAATCTGGACAGTGGCCTTTCTTTGCTCTCCTCTATCGCTTTGAGCAGGTTATCGACGCTTTTTTCGCCCGTGTTTTCCAGCTTCAGTAGCTCGGCTCGCTTTCCTTCCAGCTTGTAGAGGTCGGCGGCGTTTTTGACCAGCCCGTGGTTATACAGGATAACGCTCTGGGCTTCGCCGACGCCCTCGATATCCATCGCCCCTCTTGAAGAGAAGTGCTCGATGCGCTGCTGCGCCTGTGCCGGGCAGGCGGCATTACTACAATAGTACATTGCCTCGCCCTGATGCTTGATTGCCTCGGAGCCGCACACCGGGCAGCGC
>CAZPLG010000091.1:0-3340 GCA_964587415.1 uncultured Dehalococcoidales bacterium
CCCCCAAGAAAAACTCAGCGCCCATTTTAGAGGCATTGACTTAATCAGCTCAATAACGTAAGATTTTGTCAAATAGCCATACCTGACCCCGACAAAGGAGGCAGCAAAATGTGGAAATCAAAAGGCATTAAACTGGTATTGGTGAGCCTGGTCATCCTCACCATGCTCCTGGCGGGCGGCTGTTTCAACAAGCCGCCGACGATTACCAGCCTCACACCGAGCGCCACCAGCGTAGCCCGCGGCGAGAGCTGCACCGTAAACTGCGTCGCCAGCGACGAGAACGCCGATGATACCCTCACTTATGCCTGGTCAGCCACCGGAGGAGCAGTCTCGGGAACGGGCAGCACTATTACCTGGATGGCGCCCACAACCACGGGAAGCTTTTCCGTAACCGCAACCGTCAGCGACGGTAAGGAAACCGTCAGCGATAGCTGCAACATTCAGGTAGTTAATACTCCGCCGACTATCGCCAGCCTTACCCCGAGCGCCACCGAACTGGCCCCCTCGGCTAGCTGCACCATAGGCTGTGTCGCCAGCGACGCCGATGGCGACAGCTTAAGCTATGCCTGGTCGGCTACCGGTGGGGCTATCTCCGGAACGGGCGACTCGGTTAGCTGGGAGGCACCGGCCACCGAGGGCACCTATACCATCACCGTGACCGTGAGCGACGGTCAGGGTGGGACCGCCAGCGATAGCTGCGATATCATCGTTGAAATGAAATACGGCTCTATTGACATCCAGTCCAGTCCGGCTGGAGCCGCCGTCTTCCTCAACGGGGTGGATACAGGGAACATAACCCCCTACGTCATCACCAGTTTAGCCCCCGGCACCTATACCGTAGAGCTGGAACTATATCACTACAAATATCGCGAGCAGACGGTAACCGTCAACCCCAACGATACCACCTATCTCAACTGGTCGCTCACCTATGCACCAGAGCTTACGTTAACCATACAGCCCGACGCCACTGCCGGTAAGGATGCCTATGTATATGACCCTATGCCGGACACGAATTTCGGAACCGACAATGACCTATACGCTGGTGCCAGGGCAATGGGCGTCTGCCGATCATACCTGGAATTCAGCGTAGCCTCACTCCCCGCAGATGTCGTCATAACGAGTGCCAGGTTGGGATTATATTACGACTACAATGCTCCCTTCCATGCCGCGGAAATTGGAGCCTATCCGGTGCTGGGAGCCTGGTCCGAAACCGGTTTAACCTGGAATAACCAGCCGGTGTTCGCCACAGTACCCGTAGGTACCTACACCTTCCCGGCTACGCCAACAGACGATTTTCGTTACATACCTATTACCGATTTGGTCAGGAGTTGGTGGGACGGTAGCCAAGGCAACTTCGGTGTAATGCTGAAATCCCCCAATGAGCCCGGCTGGGAGGGCTGGACAGGCTTCAAATCTTCCGACTCGAGTACAGCTACCCAGCACCCCAAGCTGACAATTAGCTATTTCGACCCGACCTCCTAACCTTCGGCCGATAAGGAGAGCCTCCCTTAAAGGGAGGCTCTCCCGTCTTGCCTCGGAAGGCATACTAAATACAAAATGAGCACGACGATAAAATTCGGCACCGACGGCTGGCGGGGGATTATCGCCCAGGACTTCACCTTCGATAACGTGCGGGCATGCTCCCAGGCGGTGGCTGACTACCTCAAACAAGCCAGTTTGGCCAGCCGGGGGCTGATAATCGGCTACGATAACCGCTTCGCCTCCGAAGATTTCGCCCGAGCCGCCGCCGAGGTAGTTGCCGCCAACGGCATAAAGGTATATCTTTGCCCCAAAGCCACTCCCACGCCGGTGATAAGCTTTGGCGTCCTGACCAAAAAGGCGGGCGGGGCTATCATCATCACCGCCAGCCATAATCCGGCTATCTGGAACGGCTTTAAGTATAAAACCGAAGACGGCACCAGTGCCCCCTCCGAGGTTACCGACCAGATAGAAAAGCGCCTATCCCATGCCCTGGCGGCAGACAAAGTGAATCGCCTGCCCCTGCCCCGGGCGTTAGACCAGGGAATGGTGGAATACCTCGACCCGGCGCCTACCTACGTCCAGCAGCTGGCCAGGCTCATTGACCTGAAGCCGATGCGTCAGGCTAAACTCAAGGTAGTTTTCGACTCTATGTACGGGGTCGGTGCTGGCTATCTTAACCAACTGCTGGGCGGTGGGAACATGCAGATTAAGGAAATAAACGGCGAGCGCAACCCCCTCTTCCCCGGCATACAGCCCGAGCCGATTGCGGCTAACCTGGCCAAGCTCTCGGCGACGGTAAAAAAGGAAAAGGCAGATGTCGGCCTGGCCACTGATGGCGACGCCGACCGCCTGGGCATCGTCGATGAGAAGGGCAACTTCCTAAGCCAGCTACAGGTCTTTGCCCTGCTCTGCCTTTACCTGCTGGAGGTAAGGGGGGAGCGGGGGGCTATGGTCAGGACGATTACCAGCACCACTATGATCGACCGCCTGGGTGAGATATTCAATGTGCCCGTCTATGAAACATCGGTGGGCTTTAAGTATGTCGCCCCCGTAATGATGGAAAAGGACGCCATCATCGGCGGGGAGGAGAGCGGGGGCTACGGCTTCCGCGGCCACATGCCCGAACGAGATGGCATTCTGGCGGGCATCTATTTCCTCGACTTTATGCTCAAGACAGGTAAAACCCCCTCGCAACTAGTGGACTATCTCTACAGCCGGGTCGGCCCCCATTATTACCAGCGCCTCGACTTCAGCTTCCCCGAAGACCAGCGCCAGGCGATAACCAAAGGCGTCGGCGATAACCTGCCCCAATCTATCGGCGGGGTCAGGGTAACCAAGGTGAACGCCAGCGACGGCCTTCACCTGACATTAGCTGATAGCAGCTGGCTGCTCATCAGGTTCTCCGGCACCGAGCCCGTGCTCCGCATCTATGCCGAAAGCGATAGCCAGGCTCGGGTTGAGGGGCTGCTTGAATTAGGCAGGAAACTGGCTGGGGTCTAAGGACGGACAGAAAATGGAAGCAAAACTCCCCCAAAGAACCGAGAAGCCCTGGGGTTTCGAGCTGCTCTTTGCCCAGACGCCGAACTACGCTGGTAAGCTCATCTTCATCAGGAAAGGGCACCGTTTAAGCCTCCAGTACCACCAGAAGAAGGACGAGACAATCTATATGCATCAGGGAAAGGTGCTGCTGGAAATCGAGGACGGCGGCAAGATGGTGCCAAAAATATTTGAGCCGGGCCAGTCGCTAAGAATCCCCCCCCACACCAGGCACCGCCTGAAGGCTATAGAAGATACCACGCTCTTCGAGGTTTCGACTACTGAGCTCGACGACGTGGTCAGGCTGGAAGACGACTACGGG
>CAZPLG010000092.1:0-3294 GCA_964587415.1 uncultured Dehalococcoidales bacterium
ATGTTTCGGGGGTTTTAAAGGGGGCTTCGCCCCCTTTTGAAAAGACCTTTGTGGGTGGGTTGGTGTGGGACGCAAAACTGGGGGGTGGGGAATGACAGCGGGCTTTAGGGGGATAAGAGAGTTAAAGAGAGTTTAGACCCTCTTGTGTGAGTTTTAGGTAGGAAAGATGAGTTGGGGTGGGGAGAGAAGCCTATAGAGGTTACACCTCTGTAGGGTGGGTATTGGGTGGGAAAGAAAGACCTACGCTAAACCACCAAACTCAAAGCCGCCGGCACCACCCGGAAAGAAGCCGGACACTCCCCCAGCAACTCCCCGTCGGCATAGACCAGCATCGGCTCGGCGGACTCGATGCGAATATCGGCCGCCTTCTTCACGCTAACCTTGGGGTGGTTAACGTGCGTCCCCTTATAAATCGTGGGGAACTCCTTCAATATCTCCAGCTTGCCCATATCGCCGATAACCACCACATCCAGCAACTCATCGTCGAGCGCAGCATCGGGGGCGATGCGCATCCCCCCACCGCAGTAGTTACCGTTAGCCACAGCCACGTTCAACACGCGGTGGTGCTCCTCTTCATCCCCCATTTTAAGCGTAACCGACTTATTCTTATAGCTGACCAAAGTCCGCAGCATACCGGCCACATAGGGTATGGTGCCGCCGAAGAACTTAGGAAAGCGCGCCGTCTCCTTGACCACGGCGGCGTCGAAGCCCACGCCCGCCGAATTAACGAAAAAGCGCTCTTGAGTCTTGCCATCGCGCTGGTATTTTACGACGCCCACGTCGATGGTCAGCCTCTTAGAACTGGTCAGTTGGGAGCAGGCGGTGGTATAGTCCCGCGCCAGACCCGCCGAGCGGGCGAAGTCGCTGCCCGTGCCCGTACTGACCACGCCCAGCGCCGTGGCGGCAGCATTAGGGGAATGGAGTATGCCGTTGGCGACTTCGTTCACCGTCCCGTCCCCACCCACCGCCACCAGGTAGCGGTAGCCGTCGCTGGCCGCTATCCGCGCCAGCTCCATAGCGTGCCCCACCCCCTCGGTGTAGTCGAAGTCGAAGGTTAAACCGATGCGCTCCAGCAGCCGGCTGATAATGGGCCACTTGCGGCGGGTGGAACGGGCTCCTGCCACCGGGTTAACGATTATCTTGGTCTGCAGTCTCGCCATTTAGTTAAACTGCCTCCCGGCTTTAAGCCAGCTGTCGCCGGTTGCTGATAAAGAGGCTGGCGACGAAACCTACCGCCAGGTAGAGCGACATGGAGAGCACGGAGAGGCCGATGGCCGGAGTCTCCATTTCAAAAGGCATATCACCCATACCCCCGAATCCCCCCATGAACGCCTCGTAGCCGCCGTAGACAGTAGCGATAGTGTCGCCGTTGGTACTCATTAGAAACCAGTGCGGCTGCCCCGTCATCAGGAGGACGCTATCAACAATCGGAGAAATTACCATTATAAAAACTAGTGTTATAACAGTGGCGCTCATCGAGCCTTTCATCACCGCGCTGAAGAAGAAGGTCACGGAAAGGACGGCACCGGCGTAGAGCAGGCAAAGCCCGAACGAGGAAAGCGTCTCGATGGGCACGCTGCCGTATATCGCCAGCAGGGAAATAGTCACAATCACATAGCCGAGAATAACGAGCAACGCCACCGCGGCGTAGCAGGCCAGATATTTGCCTATGACCAGTGTGCTCCGCTTCACCGGGTTGGTAAAAAGGATAAAGCCGGTCTTGCTCTCGAACTCCCCGGCTATGGCGTCGCCGGCAAAGAAGATAGCCCCGATTCCGGCCAAGCTCGGACCGACCGAGAGCAGGGCCGCCATCACCATCACGTTATCGGGGAAGCCATCGCCCAGCACCGGCACCAAAATGAGCACGGCCAGCTCGGCGATAAGGGTAAGCGCCAGGATGATATAGAGCCGCTTGCGGCGGATGTGCTTCAAGAACTCGTAGCCGATGACTATTCTCAGTTTTTCAAATTCACTCAAGGGGTGCCTCCGTCAATTCAAGGTAAGCGCCTTCCAGCGACTTGTATTTTTTCTCCAGGGCGGTGATGCTGTCGTAGGCGAGCAGCTTTCCGTGGTCGATAATAGCCACCTGGTTGCATATCTGGCTGACCTCGGTCAGCTGGTGCGAGGCGAAGAAAATCGTCTTCTCCTTCCCCGCCTTCTCGATGATATCCCGGAACTCGACCACCCCCCTCGGGTCCAGCCCCAGCCCCGGCTCGTCCAGGATTAAAACCGGCGGGTCGTGCAGCAGTGTCTGCGCCAGGCCGAGCCGCTGTTTCATGCCCCGGGAAAACTTCTCTATCTTGACCTTGCTCCAGTCCTCCAGCCTGACCTGCTTGATGACCTCCTTGATGCGGGCTTTGAGCTTGTCCCCACCCATCCCCCGCAGCCGCCCCAGGTAGCCCAGTGTTTCCTCAGGTGTCAGGAAGGAATAGAACTCGGGCGTCTCCACGATGGCGCCGATACGGGAAAGCGCCTGAGACGGGTTCTCGGCGACGTTGATGCCGTCGATATAGGCGGCGCCCGAGGAGGCGCGCAGCAGCCCGCAGAGTATCTTGAGCGTGGTGCTCTTGCCGGCGCCGTTAGGTCCTAACAGACCTACGTTCTCCTTGGCGGGGACCTTCAGCGAAAGCCCCTTCAGCGCCAAAAACTTGTTATAGTACTTGGTCAGATTTTCAATGACGATAGCTTCACTCATTCAACAATCCTTTAATAATTTACAACAGTTATCAATTATACCACTATACCACAGCGACCACTAATCAAGATAGCCTATCTCGGCGGGCGGCCTCGGCTTTATGCCAACCTCTATGCCAGCTTCCTTAAAAAGCTCGACAAAGGAGTCGTCGTTGTACTTACCGAAGCTCACGTAGCGCTTTATCTTGGCGTTGGTCAGCATCTTGGCGCAGAGCACGCAGGGCGTGTGCGTGCAGTATATGGTGCTCCCCTCCAGGCTGACGCCGTGCAGGCTGGCCTGCACGATGACATTCTGCTCGGCGTGAATCCCCCGGCATATTTCCTGCCGCGTCCCCGACGGTATCTTCAACTCATCCCGCAGGCACCCCAGCTCCAGGCAGTCCTTCAGACCTGCTGCCGCCCCGTTGTAGCCAGTAGACAGGATGTGCTTATCCCTCACCGCCACCGCTCCGATATGGTGACGGCGGCAGGTCGAGCGCTCGGCGACCACCGAGGCTATCTTCAGGAAATACTCGTCGATATCGGGGCGAACCGCTTTTTTCATTTCAGTAATGATACAATCCTCTCGGCTTCTTTTATCAGCTCCTCGCGGGAAGACTC
>CAZPLG010000093.1:0-3140 GCA_964587415.1 uncultured Dehalococcoidales bacterium
GCGCCGGTGACCACCGCCTGCTCGTGGGCTTCGGCTAGCGCCACCGGGTAGCCCTGCCCCCGACGGCACTGGTCTAAAACCAGCCCGTGCGTCAGGTTGAGCAAGTCCTCGCTTTGTGCCACCCACTGCGGAATCTCCACCCGCGCTATCTCGCCGTCCACCCTCAGATAAAAGAAATAGACCCAGTGCCCGCCGTAGTGGTCTTTGACTATCTTCGAGCGGCTGCTGAAGAGCGCCGACCTTTCGCCTTCCTCCAGAGTACTGCTAAAAAGCTCCCTGTCCTGGACGCCCGCCACCGCCTCGCACTCCCTCGTAGTGCACTCCCCGCAATCTTTGTCGGTGTCGATAGTCTCGTGGGGGCAGAGCGCCACCCGCAGGGTGTTGACCACGTCGGTGGAGCGGGGGAAGCTGATATAGCTGGCCAGCGCCAGCCGCCTTTCGGCATTGAGCCTTCGCATCTCCTCAAGGTGGCGGAGAAAGCCCTTGACTAAAAGCGCCTCGGTGACGAAATCGGGGTAGGTCTTTCCGGCTAAGCCCCAGAGGATTAACGAGCCGTCCACCAGCGCCAGCGCCGAGCTGTCCTTGGGCAGCTCTTTAGCCAGCTCCGCCAGACGGTGGCATTCATCGACGGCGCGCTTGATGCCCAGCAGGGCGCCCTCGATGGGCTGCGCCCGCCCCTTGTCGTCGGCGGCGATGACCAACTCCTCATCCCCGAAATAGAGCGACGGAGAGCTGTCGAGAAGAGCCTGGGGACTAGCGCCGTATTCCAGCGCCACGGCGCCGATATTTATTAAATAGCAGCGGGTCGATTGGTGGCGGTCGACGTCGATGTGAGAGCCGTCGGTGGCGATAACGGAAAATTCCGGGGGGAGGGGTGGGGCTTTGTAGCGGGGGCTAAGTCCGTCAACTAAACCCGGCACCAGCCAGGTGGTCTGGCTGGAATCTATCTTCTTCTTTAAGCCTTCGATATCGATGGACTTGTCATTGAGGGTATCGAGGGCTTTTTGCAGGCGCCCTTGCTTCTGCTCGCCGCTGGCTTTCAGCCGGGCGACCATGCTGCCCACCTGCGCCGCCACCTTGGTTAAATCCAAGGACATTTTTGGCTCTAACTACCTCAATATACCCTTAACGATAACGTCCACCGCCTTGTCCTCGTCCAGCCCCCGCGCCATCAGCGTCTCCACCTGTTTGCGGTCGATGCTGCCGATAGCTGCCTCGTGGGTCACCTTGGCCGTGCCGTTGGTTACCGAGACGATGGGTATGGCCGTGGCCACGGCTTCGGTGCCGTTGACCAACTCCATGCAGTCAACATGCCCGCGGGCGTAGGGAGCGTTGCCGTAGGTCTCGCCCCTGACCTCGGCCCGGGCTTTATCGCCCAGCACCACGCGGCTCTTGGCCATGCCCCTGGCGCCGGTGCCGTTGAGATATATTTTCTCCCATATCTTGATGTCGTCGGTGCCCTTGCCGTAGACTTTAACCGTCAGCTCGGCGACGGCCTTCTCCAGGCAGACGACCTCGGAATCGTAGTCCAGCCTGCCCACCACCCCCTGGCTCAGGGCAAAGGTGCTCTGCCAGACGCCGCCCTTGCCCACCCTGACCTTCGCCTTGGGGATGACCTCGATGCCTCCCGACTCGCCGTGATAGTGCGTCTCCTTGTATTCAAAGCGGGCGTTATTGCCGATTTCGATGTCGGCGTCCATCTTGTGGATGACCTTGACCGCGTTGGGGAAGATGCAGTGGGCGATGACGCTGACCTCGCTGTTAGGCTTGGCATCCACCTTCATAATGATTTCCTGTTTGCCCTCCTTGGGCAGGAGGCCGAAACAGAGGTGGACGGGGCGGGCTATCTTAGCGCCCTCTTCCACGGTGAGCTTGACGCTGACGCCACTCTTGGTTTCTTTAGTCTCTATCTTTAAGCCCTTGATGTCGTCGCTGGCCAGCACTTTATTTTCGTGCACGACCAGCTTGGCGACATCCTTAGTCTCAAGTACGCGCTTATCGCCGCCAGCCTTCTCGTAGGCGTCAATCATCCCCTGGTATTCTTTTTCCACTGAATAGCCAATCATCTTAGTTAATGTGTCGGCTCGTTAATGTGGGGGCAGGTCAGGCAGTTGTTCTGGAACCACTGGCTGCTTTCCGCCGCCGGTCCGGTCCTGATTATGGTGCCCGCGCATAATATCGACACCCGGTGGGCTATTCCGGTCACCCTTTCGCTGTGGGTGATGAGCAGTACCGAAGAGCCCTGCTTGTTCATCTCGATGATGCCGTTGAGCAGCAGGGGCATGGCGACGATGTCTATGCCCGAGTCGGGCTCGTCGAGTATGGCTAATTTGGGGCGCATCGCCAGCACCGAAGCCATCTCGATTCTTTTCCGCTCGCCGCCGCTCAAAGTGGCGTCGATGTCTCTATCCATGTATTGCGCCGGCTCCAGCCCCACCGTCAACAGAAAGCGTTCGAGCTGGTCGGCCTGGCCGTTATGGCTGCTTAAACTCAGGTAATCCCTGACCGTCAGCCCCTCCACCCGCGCCGGCTCCTGCCAGGCGAGGGTGATGCCTTTTTGCGCGCGCTGGGAGACAGAGAGCTTGGTGATATCCTGCCCCTCGAAGGTCATCCTGCCCGCCGTGGGCTGGTAGTTGTTCGTCCCCATGATGAGGTTGGCGATGGTGGTCTTGCCCGTGCCGTTTTCGCCCAGGATGCCGTGGATTTCGCCACGGTCAACGTGCAGGTTGAAATCGTTGATTATCTGTTTGCCGTTTAGCGTTAGCTGAAGCTTGGCCACATCCAGCATGCCGTCACCTCCAACCACTGTCAAACAGTATAATCTATCGGGTTGATAAACTCAATTGGCTGGGTTTCTCGTCCCACCCAATACCCACCCTACAGAGGTGTCACCTCTATATACTTCTCTCCCCACCTCGTTTCCCCCTTTGGTAAAGGGGGATTTCCCCACCCCGATTTTATCTATTCCCGCCCGCCGCCCTTTAAGGTAAAGAGGGGGCATAGCCCCCTCTTAAACACCCCCAAAAGCACGGCTCAAGGACAGACTTTTGTAGGGTGGAATGGTGGGGATACGTAGCCCCGGCAAGAATTCTAGAGGGAGAATACCCTCTAAGGGTGGGTAGGGTGGGTCAAAACAACGT
>CAZPLG010000094.1:0-3092 GCA_964587415.1 uncultured Dehalococcoidales bacterium
CTACAAAAAAGACTACCAGAAAGAAAAGCCCGACTAAAGCAAAGCCAAAGAAAAAAGCAGAGGGCTGAAACGGGGGAAACGGGGTTGGGAGAGACTGGATTCCCGCCTTCGCGGGAATGACGGGAGGAAGCAGCGACAGGGCGTGGGGCAATGTGCCCCCCAGGTTAAGGAGTTTAAGCTAAGGTGGGCTGGGTTGGGAAAACAATACCTACGCCAACAAAGGTGGGGTGGAGACACTAAAGGATATTTAGAGCGTAACCATGCAGGAAATCTTTAATAGATACATCAACCACCTCGAAGCCGAACGCAACGCCTCGCCCTACACCATACGCAACTATAAAGCCGACCTGCTCGACTTCTTTCGCTTCCTCAAAGAGAAAAAGGTAACCACCCTCGGCGAGGTAGACCGCCACGTCCTGCGCGACTACCTGGCGCACCTGGTGGGGCGGGGCATCGTCAAAGCCAGCATCGCCCGCAAGCTCTCGGCCATCCGCTCCTTCTACCGCTACCTGGTGCGGGAAAAGATAATCGAAGCCAACCCCATCAAAAGCGTCTCCTCTCCCAAGCTGGATAAACGCCTGCCCTCGTTTTTAACTATCGATGAGGTAAAAAAGCTGCTCGAAGCCCCCGACCTCTCCACCCCCCAGGGGCTGCGCGACCGCGCTTTGTTGGAGATGCTCTACGCCTCGGGCTTAAGGGTCAGCGAGCTTACCGGCCTGGAGCTGGGGCAAATCAACCTCGACAGCGATGAAATCCGCGTCTGGGGCAAGGGCTCCAAAGAGCGGGTAGTATTGATGGGCGAACCCGCCGCCGAGGCGCTGCGCCAGTATCTGGAGCATGGCAGACCGAAACTGCTCACAGCGAAAAGGAGCAACGCCGTCTTTATCACCCGCTACGGCCAGCGCCTCCCCGCCAGAAGCGTGCAGAAGATACTGGAGCATTACACCGCCAAAGCCGAATTGAAAAAGCGAGTCCACCCCCACACGCTGCGCCATACCTTCGCCACCCACATGCTCGACGGCGGTGCCGACCTCAGGGTCGTCCAGGAGCTTCTGGGCCACGAGCAGCTTTCCTCCACCCAGATTTACACCCACGTCACCAAGAAGCAGGCCAGGAAGGTCTACCTATCGGCGCATCCCATGGCCAGAGAGAAAGGCGATGAAACTGAAGATAAAGAATAGGATAAAAAGGCTGGTGGAGAAACTGGGGGAGAAAGAGCTTGAAGGCATTCTTATCCCCCAGCCGGAAAACAGGCGCTACCTCTCCGGTTTTAACGGCTCGGCGGGCTTTCTGTTTATTACGCCAAAGGATAGAATTATAGCCACCGATTCCCGCTATACCACCCAGGCAAAGAGCCAGGCGCCCGACTACAAGCTCTTCACCATCAGCGGCGACATGAGCCAGTGGTTTCCCCAGTTGATAGACGGGCTGGGCATAAAGCGGCTGGGCTTCGAGGCCGAGCATACCGCCTTCGCCCAGCACCAGCGGTTATGTGATATACTGAACAAAGGCAACTCTCAGCTAAAGCTCATCCCTGTTGACGGCGTGGTGGAATGGCTGCGGGCGCTAAAAGAGCCTGAGGAAATCGAGCTTATAACCAGAGCCGCCGAGATTGCCGACGCCGCCATGAATCATATTCGGGAAAAACTTCGCGTCGGCATGACGGAACTGGAAGCCGCCTGGGAGATTGAGCGGTTTATGCGGGAGGAAGGCAGCCAGCCTATCCCTTTTGAGATTATCGTCGGAGCAGGTCCCAACGCCGCCCTACCCCACGCCCTGCCCTCGGCACGGGCAATCGGGGAATCCGAGCCGATAGTAATTGATATCGGCGCCAGGGTGGAAGGCTACGGCAGCGACCTGAGTCGGACTTTCTGTCTGGGCGCTCCCGACGAAACCTTTAAAAAGGTATATGATACCGTCCTCGGTGCCCAAAAAGCGGCGATAGCCATCATCAAAGAGGGGATGAGCGGCGGGGATGCCGACCAAATAGCCCGGACGGTCATCGAGGAGGGCGGCTACGGCGAGAAGTTCGGGCACGGACTGGGACACGGGGTAGGCTTAGCCCCCCACGAACTGCCGCGCCTGGGGCCTAACTCCCCGGATAAGCTGGCCGATAACATGGTCTTTACCATCGAGCCCGGCATTTACCTGGAGGGATGGGGCGGGGTCAGAATCGAGGATATGGTGGTGATGGAGAAGGGGAAATTAAGGCAAATCTCGCAAGCCGAGAACTGGATAGTCGGTAACTAGACAGTCTAGAACTAGTGGAGTTGAGCTATGATAGATAGCGGAGAACTGAAAAAAGGGCTTACCATCGAGTTGGACGACAAGCTGTACCAGGTTATGTCCTACCAGCACATCAAGATAGGACGCGGCAGCGCCATGGTCAAAATGAAGATGCGCGATATCCGCGGCGGCCACACTATAGAGCGGACTTTTCAAGCCAGCGAGAAATTTAAGCGGGCGCGGCTGGACTCCCGCGCCATGCAGTATCTATATAACGATGGCGACGCCCACTACTTTATGGACGAAAAGACCTTCGAGCAGATACCGATATCCTCCGAGCAGCTCGGCGACGCCCTCGACTACCTCAAAGAGAACATGTCGGTGGAAGTAACGAGCTACCAGGGCAAACTGATAGGGGTGGAAATGCCCATCACCGTCGAGCTTGAAGTGGCGGAGACGGGCCCCGGTTTCAAGGGGGACACCGCCACCGCGGGCAACAAGCCGGCCAAGATGGAGACGGGCATCACTATCCAGGTGCCCCTCTTTATCAACAACGGCGATGTGATTAAGGTCGACACCCGCACCGGCCAATACCTGGAAAGGGTGAGTTAAGCTAAATTGCTGAAAGCCGACCTTCACATGCACAGCCAATACTCAATGGACTGCAATATGCCCCTGGAAAAGATAATCGAGCGCTGCCAGGGGGTCGGGGTGAACTGCATCGCCCTCTGCGACCACGGCACCGCCGAGGGCGCGTTAAAACTGCGGGAGATAGCGCCCTTCAGGGTAATCGTCGCCGAGGAGGTCTTGACCCCCCACGGCGAAATTATGGGCATGTTCCTGGAAGAGACCATACCCAGCGGGCT
>CAZPLG010000095.1:0-2994 GCA_964587415.1 uncultured Dehalococcoidales bacterium
ATGGAGCATACCATCGTGGTGGCGGCTAACGCCTCCGATTCGGCGGCGATGCAATACCTGGCGCCTTACGCGGGCTGCGCTATGGGCGAAGCCTTTATGGAGGCGGGCAAGGACGCCCTGATTATCTATGACGACCTTTCCAAGCACGGCTGGGCCTATCGGCAGCTTTCGTTATTACTGCGCCGCCCGCCGGGGCGGGAGGCCTATCCGGGCGACGTCTTCTACCTGCACAGCCGACTGCTGGAGAGGGCGGCTAAATACGCCCCCGAATACGGCGGGGGCTCGCTGACCGCTTTGCCCATCATCGAAACGCAGGCGGGCGATATGTCCGCTTATATTCCGACCAACGTCATCTCCATCACCGACGGCCAGATGTACCTGGAGACCGACCTCTTTAACGCGGGTAACCGCCCGGCGCTGAACGCGGGGTTGTCGGTATCGCGCGTGGGCAGCGCCGCCCAGACCAAAGCCATGAAGCAGGTAGCGGGTAAGCTGAGGCTGGAGTTGGTGCAGTTCCGCGAGCTGGCCGCCTTTGCCCAGTTCGGCACCTCCGAGCTGGATAAAGCGACGCGGGCGCAATTAGAGCGCGGGCAGCGCATCACCGAGGTCTTGAAGCAGCCGCAGTACGTGCCCATGTCGCTGGATAAGCAGGTCACCATCCTCTACGCCGCCATTAACGGCTATCTGGACGATGTGCCCGTGGATAAAGTCATCACCTTTGAAATCAACTTCCACCGCTTTATGGAAGCGAACCACCCCGAAATCGGCAAGGAGATTAACAAGACAAAGGAGATAACCGACAAGACCGAGGAGGCCTTGAAGAAGGCTATCGCCGAGTTCAAGCAGGGGATGGCATTGTAACAAAAATACCCCTTAATCCCCCTTTTTCAAAGGGGGAGACTGGATAGGGGGTGGATTCCCGCCTTCGCGGGAATGACAGAGTAGGACGCGGGAATGACAAAGGGGAAAATAGGGAGGTAAGAGATGGAAAAGATGATTGCCTATTGCGGCATAGTTTGCACCGAGTGCGGGGCTTTTATCGCCACCCAGAATAACGACGACGCCAAAAGAAAAGAGGTCGCCGAGCAGTGGACAAAGCAATATAACGTTGACATCAAGCCTGGGGACATCAACTGCGACGGCTGCCTGGCCACCACGGGCAGGCTGGTGGGGCACTGCTATGTCTGTGAGATAAGAAAGTGTGGGGCGGAGAGGGGGGTGGTCAACTGCGCCTATTGCGACGACTACGCCTGCGATAAGCTGGAAAAGTTTTTCCAGATGGCGCCGATGTTCCGGGCTACCCTCGATGAAATCAGAAAGGGACTGTAGAGATTGGCTAATATCCGTTTGATAAAGCGTCGCATCAAGGGCGTGCAGTCCACGGCCAAGATTACGCGCGCCATGGAGATGATAGCCACGCTCAAGATGAGGAAGGCGCAGGAGCGCGGCTTGGCAGGACGCCCGTATTCTGATAAAATTAGTCAAGTACTGGCCGACCTGGCGGCTTTACCGCGGGGCGAGGAAGCCCCACATCCCCTGCTCCGGAGCCGCCCGGTGGACAAAATCGCCGTAGTGCACATCACCCCGGACCGGGGCTTGTGCGGCGGGCTTAACGCCAACATCAACCGCCTTACGGCGAAGTTTATTCTGGAGCAGAGTGTACCGGTTACCCTTATCACCGTCGGCCGCAAGGGGCTGGAGTTTATGAGGCGCTACAACCGGGATATCCGCGCCGAATTTACCCAGCTCGGCGACCAGCCCAACCTGCTGGACACGCTGCCGATATCACGTATCGTTATCGATGATTATACCGACGGGGTGGTGGGCCAGGTTTTCCTGGTCTATACCCAGTTTATTTCGACTATGGTGCAGAAACCGTTTATGAAGCAAATTCTTCCCGTCGAACCAGCGGTTATACCCCAGGCGCAGAACGTGGACTATATCTACGAACCGAATCCGGCGGCGGTGCTGGGGGAGCTTTTGCCGCGGTTTGTCGAGATGCAGATATATCACGCTATTCTGGAATCAATTGCCAGTAAGCAGTCGGCTCAGATGGTTGCCATGCGTAACGCCACCGAAAATGCCAACGAGCTGATTGAAGACCTGACATTGATGTATAATAAAGCAAGGCAGGAGTCAATAACCACGGAACTGCTGGATATTACCGGCGGAGCTGCGGCTCTAGCCTAGAAGTAGAAGGAGGAGGTTTATTATGCCTATCAATGACGCTAAATTCAAGAGGAACAGCCCGGAAACGGTGGCTGCGCTTATGGAGTTTCTCAAACCCAATTTCCATATCGCCTACACCCTGGACGAGCTGGTGGCAGAGCTGGCCGCCAAAGACGTCGATGTTTCCGCCGACGAGCTGGAGAACCTGCTTGATTCCCTGCAGTACGGGGGCAGAATCGTATCCCGGACTATTGACGGGGTGACCCACTATCAGTATCGCAAGGTGCGGGGTTTTATGCCGTTGAAAAAGATGAAATAGGGGGTACCTTATGGCCAAGGGAAAAGTAGCCCAGGTAATTGGCACGGTAGTCGATATCGAGTTCCCCCCTGATGAGCTGCCGGCCCTTTTTAACGCTATAGAGGTTACCACCGACGGGCAGAAGCTCATCCTCGAAGCCCAGGAGCATGTGGGCAACAACTGGGTGCGCTGCCTGGCGCTGTCTTCCACCGACGGATTGCAGCGGGGGGTGGAGGCGGTGGATACCGGCACCGCCCTTAGCGTGCCGGTGGGGAAGGAGACGCTGGGACGGCTGTTTAACGTTGTGGGCGAGCCTCTGGATGAACTGGGCGCGGTCAAGACCAAGACGCACTGGCCGATACACCGCCCGCCGCCTTCGCTGGAAGAGCAGGAGACCACCACCCAGATGCTGGAGACCGGGTTGAAGGTTATCGACCTGGTTGCCCCCTTTACCCGGGGGGGTAAGGTGGGTGCCTACGGCGGCGCCGGCGTGGGCAAGACGGTTATCATCCAGGAGCTTATCCGCA
>CAZPLG010000096.1:0-2798 GCA_964587415.1 uncultured Dehalococcoidales bacterium
CCGACTACGGCGACCCCGGCTGGTTCCAGAGCTTCGAGCTGGGCCACCAGGGCTATTCCGAGTTCCTCGTCTACTGGGACCCCGACATAAACACCGACGGCGTCGACCACTTCTATCTGGAAACATCCAAGGAGAATATAAGAAAGCGCTTCTATACTTCGCTTTTAGGCCCTCACCAGCCGTTATACCTCACCGGGCCCGCCTACGGGCCTAACTACCATACCTGGCTGCTCAAGGTCAAGGACGAATTCGACCCGCAGTTTATCTGCCACCCGCCGGTGCCCCTGGCGCATGACGCGTTCGTCGATAAAGCGGAGTGGATGAGGCCGATGAAAGACTGGGAAAGCCCGGAGATTCCCGGCTCATAACCTCCCAAAATTTGCATAGTCACTAGATAATATGCAAAAATAGGTGCTGGAATAAAAAGGAAAGAAATGCGCTAATGGCTAAGGCGAGAATGATATGCCCCTTTTCGGGGACTATGTGCAAGGACTGCCCCATATATAGGGGTCGGCATTATTTTTTGTGTTATTGCGAAAAATATCGGGGGTGTCTACCTGAAGCGTTGAAGGGCCTGCCTATGTCAAAGACGGGCTCCAACGGTAAGTTTGAGATGCCGCCTGAAGTCGAGGGGGTTAAAGTCCTCGACCCGTTTGAGTTTGACCTTTTTGACATAGATACCAAAGAGCAAAAAAGGAGGCGAAGCCCAAAATGAAAATTGAAGGGACGTTCACCATGAAAGCGCCGATTCAGAAGGTCTGGGACTTTCTGATGGAGCCAGGCACGCTGGCTTCCTGCATTCCCGGCGCTGAAAAAATGGAAGCCGTCGATGACACAACCTGGGAAGGTATTGTCAAACAGAGGGTAGGTCCCATCGGCGTCAAAATCAACTTCACCCAGACCCTGAGCGAGATCCAGCCGCCCAAGCACCTCAAGGCGGTGGGGCGGGGTGCAGCCATGGGCGGTGCCGGCACCTTTACCCAGGAAACCATCGTCGACCTCAAAGAGATTGCCGGTGGCGAGGTGGAGGTTGCCTACAGCTCCAACGTGAGCATGGTCGGCCGGCTGGCTACCTTCGGCGAGAGAATCATGCGCGCCAAGGTCAACAAGGTTGGGGAGCAGTTTATCCAGAACCTGCAGGATAAGCTGAAGAGCGAGCTGGGTAAATAGGTATATTAAAACGGAGGCTTGAAAGTGATTAAAGCTACTAAATCAGGGAGGTCGGGCTAATGATTAAGGATTTTGAACATTTTGCCCCCAAGACGCTTAAAGAAGCCCTTGCCTTGCTGGCCAAGTACGGGGATGACTGCAAGGTAATCTGCGGGGGGCAGTCGCTGCTGATATTGATGCGGCAGGGACTGGTAAGCCCCAAGTATATGGTCGATATCAAGGGCATAGCCGAGCTGAGCTATATCAAGGACGGCAAAGACGGGCTGAAAATCGGCGCCACCACCACCCACCGGACCGTAGAGAAATCACCGGTAATCAAGAAGAAGTACCCGGTGCTGGCCGAGATGGAGACCAGGCTGGCTTCGATTCAGACCCGCAACTGGGGCACCATCGGCGGCAACATCTGCCACGGCGACCCGGCCGGAGACCCGGTGCCGGTGTTGATTGCCCTTAACGCCACCCTGACCTTGGCCGGCGCCAAGGGCACCCGGGATATCCCGGTGGAGGATTTCTCCCTGGACTACTTTGAGGTTGACCTTAAAGACGGTGAACTGCTTACCGAGATTACCATACCGCCGCCCCCGCCGCGCACCGGCGCCGCCTATTACAAGTTCAATGTGATTGAGAGCGATCTGGCCACCGCCAGCGTGGCCGCTTCCGTGACCCTGGGTGCCGGCGACGGCGTCTGCCAGGACGTGCGCATCGCCCTGGGGGCGGCGGCACCGACGGCCATAAGAGCCAAGAAGGCGGAAAAAGTGCTTAAAGGGAAGAAGATTACCGACGCCCTGCTAAAGCAGGCCGGTGAGGTGGCCGCTACCGAAGCGGAGCCGATATCCGATATCTACGCTTCCGATGAGTACCGGCTGGAGCTGGTTAAGGTTCTGGTGCCCAGAATGACTAAGGAAGCCCTGGCCAGGGCCAAGAAGGCTTAAGAGGGAGAGTGACGATATGAAAAAACAGCTGAAATTTAAAGTTAACGGTCAGCCTTATGAGCTTTTCGTAGAGCCCAAAAAGCTGCTGGTGGAGGTCTTAAGAGACCTCGTCGGCCTGACCGGGACCAAGCGGGGCTGTAACAGCAGTTCCTGCGGGGCCTGCACCGTAATGCTCAACGGCATGTCGGTCAAGTCCTGCTCGGTGCTGGCCCTCCAGGCTAACGGCAGCGAGGTGGTGACGGTGGAGGGGCTGGCCAAAGGAAACAAATTGAGTCCCCTGCAGAGAGCCTTCCTCGACCACGGCTCCTACCAGTGCGGTTTCTGCACTCCGGGAATGCTGATGTCGTCCACGGCACTGCTGACGGAAAACCCCAAGCCCACTAAAGAAGAGATAAAAGAGGGCATCGACGGCAACATCTGCCGCTGCACCGGTTACAACAGCATTATCCGCGCCGTAACCGCCGTGGTTAAGGGTGAGTATAAGGAGGCGAAATGACTAGTAAGTTTTCAGTAATCGGCCAACGGGTACATAATGTTGACGGAACGGAAAAAGTAACCGGCAGCGCCAAGTACACCTTTGACGTGGTTCTGCCTAACATGCTCTACGGGAAAGTCCTGAGGAGCCCCCACCCCCACGCCAAGATTCTCAAGATTGACACCCGCCGGGCCAAAAGGCTGGTGGGGGTGAAGGCGGTG
>CAZPLG010000097.1:0-2765 GCA_964587415.1 uncultured Dehalococcoidales bacterium
ATTGGATAGTAGGCAGCTTGGCAATCGGCTTGCCCAGCGCCTTCCTCTGTTTGGCATAGTCGATGGCTATATCCAGCGCCGCCTGGGCCACGGCGACGCCCTCGACTGCTGCCCCCAGCCGCCCTAAACTTATCGCCTCGCGCAGTATAGCGAAGCCCTGCCCCTCTGCGCCGAGCCGATTTTCCTGAGGCACGCGGACATCGTCGAGATAGACCACCGAGGCACCCAACCCTTTAAGTCCCATGGTCTGGCAGGGTTCACGAACGCTATAGCCATCGGATGAGGTGTCGATGACAAAGGCATCCAGTCCCTTGCCCTCGCCCCTGGCGAAGACCAGCACCAGATTGGTCGCCGGAGCCAGGGCGACGAACTGCTTCTGCCCGTTGATAATGTAGCTGTCGCCGCTTTTTTTAGCGGTGGTGGTAATCGCCTTGGGGTCGGAGCCGGTCTCAGCTTCGGTAAAAGCGATACCCCCCAGCTTTTCGCCCTGAGTCAGAGGAAACAATAGCCTTTTTTTCTGTTCCTCGCTGCCGAAGCGGAAGATTGCCTCTTCAGGCACGGTATTTATGGCCATTATAGCGCCGACGGTCAGCGACGCCCGGCAGAGCTGCTCCAGCGCCAGCGCGTAGCTTAAATAACCCGCTCCGCTGCCCCCGTATTCGGTGGGATAAGGCAGCCCCTGGTATCCCCGCTCGCCAATTTCTTTAGCCAACTCAAAGGGAAACTGCCCGCTGGCGTCGATTTCGGCGGCTCGCGGCTTGATTGAACGGACGGCGAAATCTTTAGCCGCCTTTTGCAGCATTTTCTGCTGTTCGCTGAGATTGAAGTTCATTCCCCTAACCCCCATCTAAAATTATAACACGTTACTGGCGTGGTTTGCGCTTCAGGTACTTGGAATAGGCGGTGAGCACATCGTGGCGGCGCAGCACTCCCAGCAGGCGTTTGGGGTTTCGCCTGTCCACCACCGGAATACGCCCGATGTCCTGGCTGCCCAGCTTCACGAAGACGTCGTGTATAAACTCGTCGGGATAAGCCACCACCACCGATTTGGAGGCGATATCCTTGACCGTCAAACCCATCAGGCTGCCCCTGGCCATAGCCGCCTCAACGTCGGCGATGGTAACCACGCCCACCAGCTCCTCCTTCTCGTTAACCACCGGGAAGCCGTGGTGCCCCGTCCGGCGCAGCTTGGCCACCAGCTCACGGACGGGCATCGTCGGGGGCACGGTGGGGAAATCCCAGGTCATCGCCTGCTCGACGGTAACCTCTCGCAGGGGGCTGGCCTTGTTCAACTGGCGAAGGTCCACCCCCCGCCGCACCAATTTAAGCGAGTATATGGTCTCACGGTTCAGCGCCCGGGAAATGACGACGCTGATAACCACGGCAATCATCAGGGGCAATATAATAGTGTAGTTTCGGGTCATCTCGAAGAGCATGATAATGGCGGTAAAAGGGGCGCGGGTGGCGCCGGCAAAGACCGCCGCCATGCCCACCAGGGCATAAGCCCCCGAGGGCGCGATATAGGCGGGAAAGAGCATGTGGGCTGACGTGCCCAGCACCCCACCCAACATCGCCCCGATAAAGAGTGATGGGGCAAAAATGCCGCCGCTCCCCCCACTGCCCAGGGTAAGCGAGGTAGCCAATATCTTCAGCACCAGCAAAATAGCCAGCGAGGACAGGGCGATCTGGCCCAGCAGGGCCTGGTCGACGCTCATATGGCTCACCCAGAAAACGTCGCCGTAGCCCACGCCGAAGAGGTCGTAGGAGTAAAGCCCGATAAGCCCGATACCCAAACCCCCGATGGCCGGCTTCAGCATTTCGGGGATATGCCAAGCGTCGAACATGTCCTCCAGTTTATAGAGTACGCGGATAAAGAGTGTGGCCGCCAGGGCGGCGGCAATGCCCAGAGCAGCGTAGGAAAGGGTCTCCCAATAGCTGACCATCTCGTAAGGGATGATATCGAAGGAAGGCTGGCTGCCCAGGAAAATATGCCCCACGAAACTGGCCACCACCGAGCTGATGACCACGTAGCCGAACTTGCGGGTGGCGAACCGCCCCAGGATTACCTCCATGGCGAAGAAGACCCCGCCGATGGGGGTATTAAAGGTGGCCGAGATACCGCCCGCGGCACCGCAGGCGAGCAGCGTTCTTACCCAGTCGTCGGAAAGCCCCAGCCACTGGCCGATGGTCGAACCGAAGGAAGAGCCTATCTGGACGATGGGCCCCTCCCTGCCCACGGAGCCACCGCTGCCGATACAGATTGAGGAAGCCAGCGCCTTGATAATGCTCACCCGCGGGCGGATGCGACCGCCCCGCAACGCCACTGCCTCTATCACCTCAGGCACGCCGTGCCCCTTAGCCTCGCGGGCACCGAAACGGGTGAGCAACCCGACGATAAGCCCGCCGACAGCGGGCAGGAGAATGATGTAGTACGGCCCCATAAAGCCGAGGTATTCGGCGCCGTTGGAGAAGAAGAAGGTCTGGACCCAGTTTATCAGCCATCGGAAACCAACCGCCCCCAACCCCGCAACAGCCCCGACGAGAATGGAAAGGGTCAGGCCGATGACTACTTCGTTGGTGCGTATCCTGTCCAGAAAAGTCGGCGACTTGGTCTTGTGCCGTGGCGTTTCGCTACCCATAAAGTTGTTTAATCCTCGGTTCTAGTCGTAAAAAGCGAGCTGTCTAGTTTAAGCGAAAAGACTAACGCTCTTCGTCGAGATAGCTCTGCAGAATAATGGCAGCGGCTTGAGCGTCGTACCCACCCT
>CAZPLG010000098.1:0-2726 GCA_964587415.1 uncultured Dehalococcoidales bacterium
GAAGTAGTGGATGTAGCCGCTGACATTGCTCGTCAGCTCGTATTCGTCGAGAGAGGCGTCGAAATGCCCGGTGAGGTAGTCGCCGATGCTTTTAATGATTGCCTCGTCGCTCTTACCTGCCTTCAGGTCGCTCAGGATTAAATCGCCGACCAGTTTGGAGTTTGCCACCGCCGTGTCAATCAGCTTTTCCGGCTCTTTAGCGACGGTGCCGTGGGAGTAGAATAATAAGCGGGGTTCTAGCGCCTTTAAGTGTTTCATGTCCTTGAGGTATAGCTCCAGGTCGAAGCTGGGCGGCGCCACGGCGGGGAGGGGGGGATAGCCGGGGCTGTAGATAAGCCCGAGAGACTCGCCGCAGAAAAGCCCCCTCGTCCTGGTATCGAAGATAGCGATGTGGTGGGCGGCGTGGCCGGGGGTATGAATAATGAGCAGCTCGCGGCTGCCCAATTTAAGCTTGTCGCCGTCCCTCACCAGCGTCAGCCGTGACTCGGGCAGGGGCAGAATAGGGCCGTAGGTTGCCTCGAAATCGTCACCGAAAGCCATTCGGGTGCTCTTAATCAGCCGCGAGGGCTCGACCATATGCTTTGCCCCCTGGCGGTTGAGCACTATTTGGGTATCGGGGAAGATTTCAGCCAGTTTGCCCAGGGCGCCGGCGTGGTCGAGGTGGATGTGGGTGGGGATGATGTACTCGGGCTTTGATATCCCCAGTTTCTCGGCGGCTTGCTGTATTTCGGGAACGAGCACGGCGGGGCCCGGCTCGATTATGGCGCCGCCGCCGTCCTTGATAAAGTAAACGGTGAAGACGGCGTCAACACCGGGAATTTTTTCTTCCAGGCGGTAGGTCTCTTCGGCGACGGGTTCAAGTCGAATGGCTATTTTTTCACCTCGCGCAAATCAGGATTAATTTTACTAGAAATCGCAGCCGAAGGGAAATTTTAGAGATTCTATCTACCCCACCCCCTTTTTATCTATTCCCACCCACCACCCTTTAAGGTAAAGAGGGGGCTGCGCCCCCTCTTAAACACCCCCAAAGGGAGGCCGGGTGGCGTATCTCTGGAAGGAATTCTAGAGGGAGAATCCCCTCTAAGGGTGGGTAGGGTGGGTCAAAACAACGTTCGATAATAAAGGTGGGGTGGGTGGGGCAAAAATCATTGACAGCATCAGGGCTTTAGCTTATCATTGAGTCTTGATTGTGACCTCCCCGAAAGGTTTATTTATGAAATCGGCCATTGTCTGCGAGCATGTAGTCAAAAAGTACGGCAGTTTGACGGCGGTCAACGATGTCTCCTTCAGCGTTAAGGAGGGGGAGATCTTCGGGCTGGTGGGACCCAACGGCGCCGGCAAGACGACGCTCATCGAGATGATTGAGGGGCTGCGGACGCCCGACGGCGGCTCGATTAAGGCGCTGGACTTAGACCCCGGCAAACAGGGCGACGAGCTGAGAGAGAAAATCGGCGTGCTCCTGCAGACGACCTCTATTCAGCCCGACATCAAGGTCAAGGAGGCGCTAACGCTCTTCGCCAGCTTTTATAAGCATACCGTGGGCGACACCGAAGAGCTGTTGCACACCCTTTCTTTAGAGGATAAGGCGAACAGCCGCTTCAAGAAGCTCTCCGGGGGCTTAAAGCAGCGCACCGCCATCGCCCTGGCGCTGGTCAACGACCCGACCATACTTTTCCTCGACGAGCTGACCACGGGCTTAGACCCGCAGGCGCGCCGGAACATGTGGGACTTCGTGGACAAGGTAAGGAAAGAGGGCAAGACTGTCTTCCTGACCACGCACTACATGGAGGAAGCCGAGAAGCTCTGCGATAGAGTGGCTATTATGGATTACGGCCAGATTATCGCCCTGGACACGCCCCGGGGCTTGATTAAGCAATTGGGCGCCGAGTCCAAGATAATCTTCAGCATAGAGGACAGCGAAATGGAAGCCGCCGCTTTCGAGTCGATAAAGTCGGTGAGCCGTGCCGAAAAGAGCGCCGACGGCTTTACCCTTTACACCAAGGACGAGAACGCCGCCCTGCAGGGGCTGGTGAGGCTGGCCGATAAGCAGGGCTTCCGCCTGACCAGCATCCGCACCGAAAGCCCGAATCTCGACGATGTTTTTCTAACCCTGACGGGAAGGGAGATGAGGGAATGAGGGGGCTCTGGCCGTTTGTCCTGGCCGAGCTCAGGCTCAACCTGAGAAACCCGGCGGCGGTCTTCTGGTCGCTGGCCTTCCCCACGCTATGGGTGAGCCTCTTCGGGGCGCTCTTCAGCGAGCCCATGCCCGGCTTCGGTTATGAAGGGCTTAACTACGCCAACTTCCTCCTGCCGGCGGGCATTAGTATTGTGATTTTAGCCTCGGCATTTATCGGCATGCCCATCGCCCTGACCACCTACCGCGAGACGGGAGTGCTCAAAAGGCTGCGGGTAACCCCCCTTAAGACCTCGACGCTGGTGCTCGGCTTTACCCTCAGCCAGTTCCTCTTCATCGCCCTGGGCATTGTCGTCCTCTTTCTGGTGAGCAAGATATTCTTCGGCGTCCAGGTGCTCGGCTCCTGGCCGGCCCTGCTCGGCATGATAATCTTCGGCATGTTCACCTTCCTGGCACTCGGAGGCGCCATCGGCAGCGTCGTCGGCTCCTGGCGCGCCGCCGCCGTCATCACCCAGATAATCTTCATCCCCATGATGTTCCTCTCCGACATGTTCATGCCCATCTCCATCTTCCCCGAATGGCTCCAGCCCAT
>CAZPLG010000099.1:0-2718 GCA_964587415.1 uncultured Dehalococcoidales bacterium
TACCCCGTCTTCACGGGAATGACAAAGAGACCGTGAGAATACCCGTGGTATCTGGGGTGTTTAAGAGGGGTGAAACCCCTCTTTACCTTAAAAGGGTGGTGGGTGGGAAAAGATAAAAAATCGGGGTGGGGGGCTATTCTATATTCTCGCCCTGGTAAGCGCCTTTATACCCCTTTGTCTTTTCACTTAAGCGCATGAAGATAAGCTGCATGACGCGGGCGTTTTTTTGCAGGCGGAAGCCGAGGGGGTTATATACCACGAGCAATGACTGGGAGCGGCCTTCGTAGCCGGCATCCCAGACGGCGGTGCCCACGGTGACGCCACAGCGGAGGAGGCTGGAGCGGGGGCGGCCCAGAGCCATGATGTTTTTGGGGAGGTGGACGACTTCGTTGTAGGTGATGATATAGGCACCGGGGACGAGGTCGATATAGCCTGATCCGTCGAAGACGAGCGGCGCTAGGTCGGATACCTGTCTCTGGTCGTTCTGGGCGGTTATCCTGCCCGACGACTGAAGCAGGGCTATCTCGCGCAGGGTGAGGTCAACGCCGTTGGGCTGCACCTGCTCTTCGAGGTCGATATAGCCTTCGATGAGGGGCGGCTTTTTCTTCATCAGCCGCTTGATTTCCTGCCGGGAGAGAACGACCGTCATTTTTCCTTCAACATATTTTAGCACATACCTAGACTGAATAGGAATTGACGGTGGTAGGGGGGTCTATTATAATGCAGCATCAGCCCGCAAAGGGCGATTAATTTAAGGAGGAATTATGACGGTAAAAATAGTTACCGATAGCACTGCTGACCTGCCTGATGAGCTGGTCAAGGAGATGGGGATTAGCGTAGTGCCCATATATGTTCGTTTCGGCGAAGAGGTCTTACGCGACCGGGTGGACATCAGCGAGGACGAGTTTTATGAGAGGTTGACACATGACCCCGTCCACCCCAACACCACACAGCCGACTCCGCAGGACTTCGTCGATGTTTACCAGAAGCTATCAGCAGACGCCGACGGCATTGTTTCCATTCATCTCTCGGCTAAGCTGAGCGGCACCTGCAGCTCGGCGCTGCAGGCCAAGGGGATGGTGGTGAAGGAGTGCCCTGTCGAGGTGGTTGATTCAGAGACACTGAGCATGGCTTTAGGCCTGGTAGTTATAGCTGCCGCCACTGCAGCTAAAGCCGGGAAGAGCCTGGACGAGGTGGAGGCAGTGGCCAGGCAGACCCTGCCTAAGATACGTTTGCTGTTTCTTCTTGATACTCTCAAATACCTCCAAAAGGGCGGGCGTATCGGTAAGGCTAAGGCGCTGCTGGGCTCAATACTGAACGTGAAGCCGATGCTGGCTGTAAAAGACGGAGAACTGGTGCCGGCGGGTCAGGTCCGCACCCGGGCTAAAGGTATAGATAAGCTGTTTGAGTATGTCAAAAATGCGGGAGACATTCAAGATTTGGCTGTTGTCTACAACACCACCCCCGACGAAGCCGAGGCGCTGGCGGAGCGCATCGGTTCCGTATTTAATAAAGAAAAGATAAGGATGGCAAGGGTAGGACCAGGACTTGGGGTGCACGGTGGTCCAGGGGCAATGATTGTAGCCTTTAGAGAGGCTTAATCCTTTTTTTATCTCTTTTGACTAGCCGTTCGTCCCCCGAATGGTGACGGCGCTGTTCCTTTGTGGTAAAATGGCGGTTAAATATTTTGGTGGGGGGTGCCCGAAATGACTAAGACGGCCTGGGCCTGGGTCTGGTTCGGATTACTGCTGGCGCTGGATATCGCTATCCCCTGGTACGTGCTCACCAGTGTGGAGAAGGTGAGCGCCGCCTTTTTGTTCTGGACGATATGGGTTCTGGCGGCTATCGCCAGTGCCTTTATCATCTTCCTTAAGTGGCGTGGGGTGAAGTCGTGAGCGCCACCTTCTGGGTCTGGTTCGGCATTATCGTCTATATCGCCGCGGGTTTGGGCATCGCCCTGATGGCGCGGCGGCAGCTGGGGGCGGGGGTCAGCGAGTTTTTCCTGGCTAACCGCAAGCTGGGCGGCTTCATTTCGGCTTTAACCTACAGCGCTACCACCTACAGCGCCTTTATGATGATAGGGCTGGCCGGTCTGACCTACCTCACCGGGGTGGGCGCTCTGGGCTTCGAGCTGACCTATCTCTGCGGGATGTTTATGATGGTCTTCTTCCTGCCCCGTTT
Source organism: uncultured Dehalococcoidales bacterium (assembly GCA_964587415.1). Lineage (GTDB taxonomy): Bacteria > Chloroflexota > Dehalococcoidia > Dehalococcoidales > BS750m-G39 > E44-bin88. The sequence goes on from CAZPLG010000099.1 coordinate 2,182, forward strand.
CTGGCTGGTGGGCAAGAAGTACGGCTACATCTCGCCCATGGAGCTGCTCAGCGATCGCTACCAGAACCGGGGGGTGGGGGCTACCGCCGCCATCTTAGCCCTGGTCTTCTTAATCCCCTACGGCGCGGTGCAGCTGATGGGCGTGGGCTACCTGATGAACGGTGTCAGCGGGGGGGCGGTGCCGGTGGTGGCCGGCATTATCATCGCCGTGCTCTGCGCTATCGCCTGGTCGAGCATTGCCGGTCTGCGCTCGGTGGCCTGGACCGACGCCTTCCAGGCTCTCCTTATGATTACGGTCTCGGCGGCGGTGCTGGGGGTGGTCATCAACGCCCTGGGCGGCTTCGGCGCCTTTTTCGATAAGCTGGAGTCGGCGGTGCCGGGGTTGCTCACCGTGCCCACGGCCGGGGGCTCGTGGAACCTTAACATGTTTATCGGGCTGGCTCTGCCCTGGCTCTTTTTCTTAATCTCCAATCCCCAGGTGAGCCAGCGGCTTTTTATCCCCAAGTCGGTGACCGCCATGAAGCAGATGCTGGGCGG
>CAZPLG010000100.1:0-2632 GCA_964587415.1 uncultured Dehalococcoidales bacterium
GCAGTAAATCATGGGGATAGGCGCGCCCCAGTAGCGCTGGCGGGAGATGAGCCAGTCGCGGAGGCGGTAGCTCACGGCGCGCTGGCCCCACCCCTTTGCCTCCATAAAATCGGTGATGGCCTCGATGCCCTTTTGGCTGGGCTGGCCGTCGAACTGCCCCGAATTGACGATAGTGCCGGCTTCGACATAGGCTTCTTCCAGGTCCTTACCGTCCCAGTCGGGGGGCGCCACCACCACCCTGATGGGCAGGTCGTACTTTTTGGCGAAGGCGAAGTCGCGCTCGTCGTGGGCGGGCACACCCATTACCGCCCCCGTGCCGTAGCCCAGGAGCACGTAGTCGGCAATCCAGATGGGCACTTTTTCGCCGTTGAGGCGGTTGGTGCAGTAAGCGCCGATGAAGACGCCGTCCTTTTCCCTCTCGGTGGAGAGCCTTTCAATCTCGGTCTGGCGGCGGGTCTTGGCGATATATTCCTCGACCTCGGCCTTCTTATCGGGCGAGGTCAGCTTGGCCACCAGCGGGTGCTCGGGGGCTAAGACCATGAAGGTGACGCCGAAGGTGGTGTCGGGGCGGGTGGTAAAGACCCGTATCTCTTTTTCTTGGGCGGCGGGGTGGTCGAGCCCGAACGATATCTCGGTGCCGGTGCTCTTGCCCACCCAGTTGCGCTGCATTATCTTTATTCTTTCCGGCCAGTCGATGCCCTCGAACTCCAAAAGCTCGTCGGCATACTTGGTGATGCGGAAGAACCACTGCTCCAAATCCCGCTTGATGACGGCCGCCCCGCAGCGCTCGCAGTTGCCTTCGCCGACCACCTGCTCGTTAGCCAGCACCGTCTGGCACTGGGGGCACCAGTTCACCTGGGCCTGGCCCCGATAAGCCAGCCCATGCTCGTATAGTTTCAGGAAGAACCACTGCGTCCATTTATAGTAATCGGGCAGGCAGGTATTAACCTCGCGGCTCCAGTCGTAGATAGCGCCCATGCTCTTCAGCTGGCGGCGCATGTTCTCCACGTTCTGCATCGTCCAGACGAAGGGGTGAATACCGCGCTTGATGGCGGCGTTCTCGGCGGGCAGCCCGAAGGCATCGAAGCCCATGGGGTGAAGCACGTTGTAGCCCTGCATGCGCTTAAAGCGGGCGTTGACATCGGAGGGCGCCATGGCGTACCAGTGGCCGATGTGCAGGTCGCCCGAGGTGTAGGGGAACATGGTCAGGGCGTACCACTTGGGGCGGGGGGAGTCCTCGCTGACTTCATAGAGCTTGTCCGCCGCCCAGCGCTGCTGCCACTTCTTTTCGATTTCCCGGGGGTTATAAGCCGTCATTTTACTGGGGCTAATTGTAACAATAAAGCTGGTGGGGCGCAATGTTGGGGGGAGATGCGTAATTTTTGATATGTTATAATGGGTGGCGATGGTCAAAACCGCAACGAGACGCCACGTCAAGATAGTGTGCACGCTGGGTCCTGCCAGCAGTTCCCCCGAAGTTATTGGGGAAATGTTAAAAGCCGGCATGGACGTCGCCCGATTCAACCTGGCCCATGGGACACTTCAGGAGCACAGCCAGCTCATTTCCGAAGTCCGGTCGCTCAGTCAAAAGCTCAAACTCCCCGTAGGCATCCTCCTCGATCTTCCTGGACTGAAACGTAGCCACGGGGATATCAAGGCCGTTTTCGGTCAGCATCTCGATTTTGCTTTCACGGAAGACGCTGACTTTATTGCCCTATCTTTCATCTCCTCAGTGCGGCAGGTACAAGAGGTCAGGCAACTGCTCCGAAAAATGAAGGCGGATATACCGGTCATTGTTAAGATAGAGGAAGCGCGGGCCCTGGAAGAAAGCGGAGCCATAATAGAGGCTGGGGAAGGTATCATGGTAGCCAGAGGAGACCTGGCCCTCGACATAAGCATCGAGAAGGTGCCAATGGCCCAGAAACGGCTGATAAAGGAGTCCAACCGCCAGGGAAAGCCGGTAATTACCGCCACTCAGATGCTTGAGTCTATGGTCCGCTCAGCTACGCCGACGAGGGCAGAGGCCACTGACGTAGCCAATGCTGTCCTTGATGGCAGTGACGCTCTGATGCTCTCTGAGGAGACAGCCATTGGTAGTTATCCCGTCGAAGCTGTGGAGACAATGGTAAAAATAGCCTTAGAGGCTGAAGCAATGTTCCCCTATGAGCAGATACTCCGCGTCCGGTGGCAGGATGTTTTACCCGAGGTCAATGACGCTGCTGCCAGAGCCGCCTGCCAGATGGCTCACCAGGTGGAAGCCAGAGCCATCGTAGCCTTTACCACCGCCGGGACTACGGCCCTAAGGGTGTCGAAATATAGACCGTATCATCCTATTCTGGCGGTAACCCCCTCCGCATCGGTTGTGAAGCGTCTTTCGTTAGCTTGGGGGGTACTGCCACTTGAAGAGCCTGAGCCGGCAAATCTGGAGGAGGTCTTCGAGTTGGCGAGCAAAGCTGCACTGGAGACGAATCTCGCCAAGAGGGGCGACCTGATAGTGATCATTGCTGGGATTCCCCTGGCTGTTTCAGGAAGCACCAACTTAGTCAAAATACACAGTATCTAATTTACACCTGGGGGGTGGGGAGAGAAATTTATAGAGGTGGCACCTCTGTAGAGCGGGTATTGGGTGGGA
>CAZPLG010000101.1:0-2589 GCA_964587415.1 uncultured Dehalococcoidales bacterium
CGATACAGCTCCACCGGCTCGTCGGGGTCAATGCCCGCCTTTAAGCGACAGATGCCGACCTGCTCCTCGACGGTGTTTACCCCCTCCAAATCGGGCAGGAGCAGCCCCTTAAGCCACCCCGCCTCCACGATAACCCCGTACTTCTTAGGGTCGAGCTGGTCCTGGCTCTCCACCCGCTCCGGCTCGCTCAGCACGTCTATACTGTAATCCAGCTTCCTGAGCTCATTCTTGGTGACCGGCAGGAAGCGCGGGTCGCGGCAGGCGGAACTGATGGCGTTGGCCACGATTTCCTCGGCCACGTTAGCGTGCTGGAGCTCGAAGGTGCCTATACAGCCCCTCAGCTCGCCGAGCTTATGGATGGAAACAAAAACGCCCCTCTGCTCCTTCATCTCGGCGGTAAGCCTCCTGGGCTGAAAGACTTCGCCCTTTCTAACGAAGGCCTCCACCGTCTTCTTGGCCAGTCTCACCAGGGGGTGCATCTCATTTCCCTCCGCCCTTTATAATTATCCCCGCATAGCCGACCACGCTGGAGTAATCGCCGGTGACATCGCCGCTGGTCTGGTACCTGACCAACTCCGCCCCGGTAGTGCCCAGCTCCCTGGCGGCAACGATAAGGCTGACCGCGGGCGCGTAGCCGCACATGGTGATGTTGGACTCGGCGACCCTCTTTAAAAGCTCGTCTTCGTTCAAATCCAATATGGCTTCTATGGCTTGCATATCCTTTTCCTGCGCCGACGCCTGCGGCTCGTAGTGGCTCATATCGCTTGAGGCTATAATTACCACCTCTTTGCCCAGTTCCCTGACCGCCACGGCTATCTCGTGGCCAACCTCTTTGTAGATAGCGCCGCCGGGATGGCCGAAGACCATGGGGACCAGCTTGAAATCGGGCTTGAAGTACTGCAAGAAGGGGAGCTGGACCTCAATGGAGTGCTCGTAGATATGGGCTCTCTCATCCTCCTCCAGGTGTTTAGAAGTGGCTAAAATCTTTTTACCCAATTCCGAATCAATCTCCACCTCTCCCAGGGGCGTTTTCCAACTGCCTTCGGTCATGATGCTCAGGGGCTTGCCGGCTCCGGTGTGGTTAGGCCCCATGATGATGAAGGTGTCCTTGAATTTGATTCGGGATATAACCGCCCCCGCCACCGGCCCGGAAAAGATATAGCCGGCATGGGGTAAGACCAGACCGATTGCCTCCTCTTTAACCGCCTCCTCTTTAACCATCCCCGCAATCATCGCCTTAAGCTCTGAGGCTGATGCCGGATAGAATTGCCCGGCGACAACCGGATTTCTAATCATTTCACCCTCCTCCCCGTAACCGGAGTCCTGAAGTTAAGCTCGGCCCCGCAGAAGCGGCACCTCGAGCCCTCCAGCCCGATTACTTCAGTCTGGTAGCCGAAGCGGCTGACGATAGTGTTGCCGCAGGAATAGCAGACGGTGTTCTCGCGGCTGTGTCCGGGGACGTTGCCGGCATAGACGAATTTGAGCCCGGCCTTTTCGCCGATTTCACAGGCATGCTCCAGGGTTTCTACCGGGGTGGGGGGTAAACCTTGCAGGTGGTGGTGGGGATAGAAGCGGGTCACATGCCAGGGAGTCAGCTCCCCCAGCCCTTCTTTTATCCAGTTGGCGATGCCCTCCAGCTGTTGGTCATCATCGTTCATGGTGGGGATGACGTTGGTTACCACCTCGACATGCATATGCCACTTATCCTGAGCTTGTTGGGCAACCTCAAGTATTCCCCGCCAGTGGTTTACCTTAGCCAGCTTTTGGTAGAGGGGGTCGGTGAAGCCCTTGACGTCAACCCGCCAGGCGTCAAGATAGGGCCCGATGACGTCCAGCGCCTCGGGGGTGAGGAAGCCGTTAGTCACGTAGACGGTATAGAGGTTGTTCTGCTTAGCCAGTTTGGCCGAGTCGAGGGTATATTCAAACCAGATGCTGGGCTCGTTATATGTCCAGGCGATACCCTGGCAGCGATAGCGTATGGCCAGTTCCACGGCCGCCTGGGGCGGGATTTCGTTGCAACCGAGCCAGGGCGCGTTATCGGTAGGGCAGGCAATCTCCCAGTTCTGGCAGTCCTGGCAGTGGAAGTTGCACCCCCACCCCCCGATGGAGAAGGCCAGCGTGCCCGGGAAGAAGTGAAAGAGGGGCTTCTTTTCGATGGGGTCGGCGGCTACCGACGACGCCTTAGCGTAGTTCAGGTTATACAATACGCCGTCACGGTTCTGGTACACCTGGCAGACGCCGAACTTACCGGAAGCTATATTGCAGCGCCACTGACAGGTGTTGCACCTTACCCTGGAATGGGGCAGTTTTTCGTAGAGCATTGCCTTGTGCATGATGCTCCTTTTCAAATTGATTATAGCACTTGGCTGGGGGCAATTATACCCCTTTTATCCCCACCCCAGGTCTTTCTTCCCACCCAATACCCACCCTCTGTGGCTTCGCCCCTGAATCCCCCATTTGTTAGCTCATCCCCACCCCACCTTGTCATCCCTCTCCACTCTATTTTGTCATCCCTGCGAAGGCAGGGATCCAAGCTAATAATTCAAGGGGCTGGATTCCCGTCTGCACGGGAATGACGCTGGTCTTGGG
>CAZPLG010000102.1:0-2567 GCA_964587415.1 uncultured Dehalococcoidales bacterium
AGCGCCGATATAGCCACCTCGAGCTGGGCGTCGTCGGGCTCCCTCGTGGTCAGCCGCTGCAGCCACCGTCCCGGCGCCATCAGCACCCTGACGAAGACGTTATCGGTATGCCGGCCGCTGAAGTAGATAACCTCATAGGCGAGGGCGGCAATCACCGGCAGCAGCAGGATTCTAGAGAGCACCAGCATCCACAACGAAGGCAGCCCCACCAGGGCAAAGACAATGATGGCTATGATGACCACGGTAAAGAGAAAGCTGGTGCCGCAGCGAACGTGGGCCGTACTGTACTTCTTGACGGCTTCCACCTCCAGCGGCACCCCGCCTTCGTAGGCGTTCACCGTCTTATGCTCGGCGCCGTGATAGGCGAAATAGCGCTTGATATCGGGCATCAGCCCTATCGCCCAGAGGTAGGCAATCATAATCGCCACCCTGATTAAGCCCTCCACCAGGGCGAACACCAGCGACGAAGTGATATAAGAACCGAGCAGCTTGGTCAGTAAAAGAGGCGCCATGAAGAAGAGGACAACAGCCACCGCCAGGGAAACGCCTACCAGCAGCCAGACCAGCCACCCTGAAATCTCCGCCTCTTCTTCCTCCAGAGAGACATTAGCCGAATAGAGCAGGGTTTTCATCCCCAGCACCATGACCTCAATCAAGACGATGACGCCCCGGAGCAGCGGGGTCTTCCTCATCCAGCCCGAATAGATACCCCCCAGCGGCCGGGGATCCATAGCCAACTCGCCGTTGGGACGACGCACGGCGGTCACCATCGCCTTCCGCCCCCGCATCATCACCCCTTCGATAACCGCCTGACCTCCGTAGTAGAATTTTTCGGCCATAATAAAAAAGGAGCGGCTATACAGCCCGCTCCTACCTCCAAAAGATGTTTATTTAATCCTCCAGCTTGTAGCGCTTCTTAAACCGCTCCACCCTACCCAGGGTGTCCACCATGCGGCGCTCCCTGGTGAAAAAGGGATGGCACTTGCTGCAAAGCTCGACCTTCAACGTCTTCTTGGTCGAACCGACGGTAAAGGTATTGCCACAGGCGCAAATCACCTGGGCATCGGTATAAAATTCGGGGTGAATCTTACTCTTCATTAATCCAATCAGCTAGCGTAAACGCTAACCTTCCTCCGGTTATTGCTGGTCGGCTCGAAGGCGACCACGCCGTCAACCAGGGCAAAGAGGGTATAGTCCTTGCCCACGCCCACATTATCGCCCGGGTGGATGCGCGTGCCCCGCTGCCGCACCAGAATGGTGCCGGCGTTCACCTTCTGCCCCGCGTATATCTTCACTCCCAGCCGCTTGGACTGGCTATCGCGGCCGCAACGGCTGGTGCCGCCTGCCTTTTTATGCGCCATCCTCGGTCACCTCTTTTTTAGCTCGAGCCTTCTTCGGCGGCTTGGCTTTAGCCGCTCCCGGCTCGACGATCTTATCTATAACCAATCGGGTATAGAACTGGCGGTGTCCCGTCTTCTTGCGGTAGCGCACCTTGGGCTTATACTTAAAAACGATAACCTTATCGCCCTTGCCCTCCCCCTGCGAGGTAGCCACTACCCTGGCTCCATCCACAGTGGGCGCGCCCACCGTCACTTTCTTACCGTCGCCAATAAGCAGCACCCTGTCGAGGTCGACGGTCTTGCCTTCCGCCACCTCCAGGCGTTCCACGTCTATGGTCTGGCCGGGGCTTACCTTGTACTGCTTGCCGCCAGTTTCAATAACAGCGTAAATCTTAAAAACCTCCGTAAGCAAACAGAATATTCTACCAAGCGCTATGGCTGGGTGTCAAGCGAGAGCCTCCGCCACAGCTTTGCTACCTTAGCCTTCAGCTCGTCAAGGCCGCAATCGGTTTCTATAACCACATCGGCATGCTTTAGCCGTTCCTCTGAAGGCAGCTGGGAGCGGATGCGAGCTTGAGACTGTGCCTCGGAAAGCCCGCTCTTATCTTTAAGCCGTTTGAGCACCACCGCCTCCGGGGCGACGGTGACCCAGACCTCATCTACTTCGTCGGCCAGCGAAGGCGGGGCTACCTCGAACAATAGCGGGGCTTCCAGCACCACCACCCCCACCCCCTCCCACCGATATTCCTCGATGCGGGCTTTGACCAGGGCGTAGATGCGGGGGTGCACTATCTGGTTGAGGCGGGCCAGAGCCCGGGAATCACTGAAGACTATACTGCCCAGCTTCCGGCGGTCAATCTCGCCATCAGGGGTAAGAATCTCTTTGCCGAAGGCGTTAACCACCTCCCGCCAGGTCTCGCTATCGGGCTTAAAAGCCTCATGCCCCACCTTATCGGCGTCGATAGTTACCGCCCCCAGTTCCTTGAGGAACTGGGAGACCGTGCTCTTGCCGCTGGCTATGCCGCCGGTTAGACCGATTACCTTCATCCCACCCAGTCTAGCTGGTGGTGGCTGGGTAGTCAAGATTTTATTTCTACCCCACTCCGATTTTATCTATTCCCGCCCGCCACCCTTTTAAGGAATTAAGAGGGGCTGTGCCCCTCTTAAACACCCCCAAGACCAGCGTCATTCCCGTGCAGACGGGAATCCAGCCCCTTGAATTATTAG
>CAZPLG010000103.1:0-2554 GCA_964587415.1 uncultured Dehalococcoidales bacterium
TTGGGGGCCTGGCGGGGCATCGCCACGCGGTTAAGATTCAGCTTTGCCATTTATCAACTCCTCTAGGATGAGTGGCTTTTCTGCCACTCCTCGTAAGCACACTTCTCTTCGCCCAGGTAGATACGCTGGCGGGCGGCCGTTAAGTCCCAGTCCACCTTATGCCCGTCGAAATCGGGGCCGTCGACGCAGGCGAACTTGGTCTCGCCGTCAACCGATACCCGACAGCAGCCGCACATTCCCGTGCCGTCGACCATAATCGGGTTGAGGCTGACGATGGTCTTGACCCCGAAGGGCAGCGTGGTCAGGGCGCAGAACTTCATCATGACCACGGGGCCGATGGCGATAACGCGGTCGATTTTTTCACCGCTTTCCAAAAGCTCCTTAAGCGGCTCGGTGACCACACCCTTGCGCCCGTAGGAGCCGTCGTCGGTGGTCACTATCATCTGGTCGCTGGTGGATTCGAGCACATCCTCCCAGAAAAGCAGCTCTTGGCTCCGCGCCCCCAGTATGGTGATGACCCTGTTGCCCGCCTTTTTAAGCTCGCGGGCGATGGGGGCTACCGGCGCCGCCCCCACCCCACCGGCAACGCAGACCACGGTGCCGAAGTTATCGATTTCGGCGGGCACACCCAGGGGCCCCACGAAGTCGGCGATGGCGTCGCCTTCTTTGAGCAAAGCCAGGCGGGCGGTGGTGGCGCCCACCTCCATAAAGACGATGGTAACCGTGCCCTCTTTTTCGTCCCAGTCGGCGATGGTAAGCGGTATGCGCTCGCCTTTTTCATCAATCCTGACCACGACGAACTGTCCCGCCCGAGCCTTTTGGGCCACGGCGGGGGCCGCCATCCGGAAAAGATGAATCTGGGGCGCCAGGTCTTGCTTTAATAGAATTTTATACAAAGCGGCTCACCTCGAATCAAGATTACACTAAAAAAGCTACCCCTGAAGCGATTATCAGAGATAGCCCTGTCGATAGTTATTCATAAAGCTCAATCCATAAAGAGAGGATAGCAGCAAACCTCAAAAAATTCAAGCCGTTTTGAGCCCAAAACCCGTTGCCTAATCAGCGCTAAAGGTATATTATAGTAAGCACCGCCTTCACCATAGAGATAAGGGGGGTAAGCAGCGCTGATTGCCCAGCTCTGTCAAGGGTTCGCACTCGATAAAAGTAATCTGCTGAGGTGTTAATGATGGTCGCCGAGCTTATTCACATTGGATTCGGTAATATACTAGCCATGAACAGGGTCATTTCCATAGCTTCGCCAAACTCCGCACCCACCAAACGAACCATTCAACAGGCTAAAAATAAGGGGCTGCTTATTGATATGACCAGCGGCCGAAGAACCAAAGCCGTGATCTTTACCGACAGCGGGCACATTATTCTGGGCGCCCTCGCCCCGGAAACCATTGCTGGCCGGCTGCAAGCCAGCCGAGGAGGCCCATTGCTCAAGCCAGAGCCAAGCGATGAAAAAGACGAACCCTAAAACTACCCCCTTTAACCCCACCCCCAAACCGCTGCTTATCGTCCTCTCCGGCCCCTCCGGAGCGGGCAAAGACGCCGTCTTGAACCGAATGAAAGAATCGGGCTACTCCGCCCGGTTTATCACCACCGCCACCACCCGACCCCAGCGGGCTAACGAAGAAGATAATGTCGCCTATAAATTCGTCTCCGAGGCGGATTTCCAAAAGATGTTGAAAAACAATGAGCTGTTGGAATACGCCAATGTCTACGGCAACTGGTACGGCGTGCCCAGAGAACCGGCCAAGAAAGCCCTGGAGGCGGGAATAGATACCATCGTCAAGGTCGATGTGCAGGGGGCGGCTACGCTTAAAAAAATCCTGCCCGAGGCGGTTTTTATCTTTCTTATGTCACCGACAACAGAGGAGCTCGAGGCCAGGCTGAGGGAGCGCCAGACCGAATCCGAGTTCGACTGCGACCTGCGTCTGAAGACCGCCGCGGAAGAGATAAAGCAGTTGCACCTCTTCGACTATATAGTGTTCAACGAACGGAATGAAATCGAGCGGGCGGCATCAGCCATCGAAGCCATTATCACCGCCGAAAAGTGCCGCCGCACCCCACGGGAAATCAGCCTCTAAGCGGCTAGACTATCATCTTCAGCAGCCAGCCGAAGAGATAACCAAGCGCCCCGCAGATAGGGAAGGTCAATACCCAGGCGGCGACTATATTACCGGCCACCCCCCAGCGCACCGCCGAAAATCTCTTGGTAGCCCCTATCCCCATAATGGCGGCGCTGGCGCAGTGGGTGGTGCTCACCGGTATGCCCACCAGCGAGGCTCCCTCGATAACCGCCGCCGCCGAGAGGTTGGCGGCAAAGGCGTGGACCGGCTGCAGGTCGGTGACCTTCATCCCCAGCGTCTTAATCACCCGCCAGCCGCCGACAGCCGTCCCCAGGCTTATGGATAAAGCCGACAGGGCGATTACCCAAAAGGGGACGCTATCCCAGAGGCTGACCTGGCCGGTGTAAATCACCAGCGCCATGACGATAACCCCGATGGGCATCTGGCCGTCGTTCTTGCCGTGGCTGTAGGCCAGAAAG
>CAZPLG010000104.1:0-2531 GCA_964587415.1 uncultured Dehalococcoidales bacterium
CCGGTGAGGACGATAAGCTGGGCGTCGTCGTTGGAGAGAATGGTATCGTTGGGGACGAAGCTGCCGTCGGCTAATGTCCTCTCGACAACGGGGTGGCGGCCGCCGGAGATATCTATGGTATTGTCAGTAGTCAGGGCGGGGCGGACATAGCTGTAGCGCACAGCGACCTCAGCCAGGCTGGAAAAAGCGTCGATATCGGCCAGAGCGCCCGCCGAGGCCGAGATGCGTTCGGCGGAGGCACCTACCTGACTACAGAGCTGGCGGAAGAGCTGTCTCTCCAGCTCGGCGATTCTGTCCTGGGCGTTCAGGATTAAAGACTCGTATTCTTTAAGCTCCGGGGTGAAGAAGCGCTCGCCGCCGACCAGCGTCTGCTTGCGGATATAGTCTTCGGGCACCTGGGGCAGGTTGGGTTTGGAGACCTCGATATAGTAGCCGAAGACCCTGTTGAAACCGACTTTTAATGATTTTATGCCCGTCTTTTCCCTTTCGGTGCGCTCTAAATCGGCCAGGTACTGCTTGGCATTTTTGGAGGACTGGCGCAGCTTGTCCAGTTCTTCGGAGAAGCCCTGCCGGATGACACCGCCTTCATCAAGGCTGCCCGGCGATTCGGCTATGCTCTTAGAGATTAAATCGACCACTTCGGGGCAGGCTTTTAGCTCGTCTTTGAGCCAGGCGATAGACTCAAGAGCCTTCTGCAGTTCGGGGACGACTTCAAGGCTGCGGCGGAGGGCGACAAGCTCGCGGGGGACGGCGATGCCACTCTTTATGCGGTTAATCAAGCGCTCGATGTCGGCGACATCGCCGAGCAGAGAGATTACCTGACTGCGCGGCAGGGTGTTTTCGGCGAACCAGGCAATGGCGTCCTGCCTCCTGTTCAGCTCTTTTACATCGAGCAGGGGCTGTCCCAGCCAGCGCCGCAAAAGCCGCCCCCCCATCGCCGTTTTAGTCAGGTCGATTATGGAGAGCAGCGAGCCGCTGACCGTTCCCGAGCGGCTGCTGGAGAAAAGCTCCAGGTTGCGCTGGGTCTGGACGTCCAGCGCCATGAAATTGTCGGTGGAATAGGTGGCCAGATGAGTCAGCTGCCCCAGCACCCCTTTCTGCGTTTCCCGGATGTAGTGGATGATAGCGCCGGCGGCGCTCACCGCCAGCGGCAAATGGGAGCAGCCGTAGCCGTCCAGCGTGGCCGCGCCGAAGTGGTCGAGTATGGTCTGGCGGGCGACCTCCGTCTCGAACCAGTAGTCTTCGAGGCGGGTCAGCGAGGCTTTCAAGTCCAAATCGGGCAGCTCGGCGCTCTCGGCGGTAATGACCTCGGAAGGCTTTAGCCTTTCTAATTCGGGGATAAGGCGGTGGGGAGGCAGCTGGGCAGTAGCGAACTCGCTGGTGGTGATATCGACATAGGCCAGCCCTACCCCCTCCTCACCCCAGACCAGGCTGACCAGATAGTTGTTGCTCTTGCTGTCGAGCAGGCTGGGCTCGACCACCGTGCCCGGGGTCACCAGGCGAACGACCTCGCGCTGCACCAAGCCCTTTGTCTCGCCGGGTTTGGTCACCTGCTCGCAGATGGCGACTTTGTAGCCGCGGCTGATGAGCCTGGCCAGGTAGTTGTCTAAAGCGTGGTAGGGAATGCCCGCCATGGGCACGCGATGACCCTTGCCCATATTCCGGGAGGTAAGAACGATTTCCAGCTCGCGGGAAGCCAGCTTGGCGTCTTCGTCGAAGGTCTCGTAGAAATCGCCCAGGCGGAAGAAAACAATCGCCTCGGGGTATTGTTGCTTGATTTTGAGGTACTGGCGGCGGATGGGGGTTGAGCCCTCTTTCATTTCAAGGTTATTCTACTAGAATTTATGGCTAAAGGGAATGGGGAAATCCCCCTTAATCCCCCTTTTCCAAAGGGGGAAACTGGATTCCCGCCTCCGCGGGAATGACAAAGTGATTTAGGGGGTTTTTAAGGGGGACGAAGTCCCCCTTTACCTTAAAGGGTGGAGGGTGGGAATAGATAAAATCGCGGGGTGGGGTATAAACGCTTCTACCCAAAAACCGCCGGCAGCATCGATTGCACGAAACCAAGCCAGGAACCCAGCCAGTTGATGACGCAGGAGCCGCTGACCGCACTTTGCAACCAGTCGAAGATGGGGTAGGCGTTAAGCACCAGGGCAAAGACCACCATGCCGATAGCGGTGCCGAAAAAGCTTAGGGCGGCGCCGACCATGCGGAAAAAGGGGCCTTCCTTCCAGGACTTATCGAAGTGTCTCCTCGGCAGCAGCAAGAGGAGTTGGATAAGGACCATTATAATGCCCATGGTGACAAAGAAGCCGAAGAAGTTTTCCCAGTTCTCCCCGGGCAAAAACGAGAACAGGCTCGCCAGCCAGTTGTAGCAGAGCCCGGCCAGGGGTATGGCGATAAGGAGCGAGATAATGGAGACGGTCTGCTTAAGCGCTCCCTCCCTGAAGCCGTTGGCCAGGCTGAGGATAAGTAGTATGACGGCGATGATGCTAACCAGTATCATATTTACCTCCTATATTAACCCCTTT
>CAZPLG010000105.1:0-2487 GCA_964587415.1 uncultured Dehalococcoidales bacterium
AATTCCAGCGTCTGGCCGGGGGCGGTCATCAGGGCCGACTTCGGCAGCATTAAGATAGGTAAAAACACGGCTATTGAGGATAACTGCGTCATTCACTCGGGGACGCCGTCTAATTCCGATTACCGCGAAGAGGTGGTCATCGGCGATAACGTCCACATCGGGCACGGGGCGGTGCTCAACTGCCGCCAGATCGGCAACAGCGTGCTCGTCGGCATGAACGCCACCATCCTGCACGATGTCGAAATCGGGGACTTTTGCGTCATCGCCGCGGGGTGCCTGGTCGGCCAGGGCATGAAGATTCCCGACGGGTCGTTAGTGGCCGGCGTGCCGGGGAGGGTGATAGGCAAGGCTACGGAAAAGCAGCTCTGGTGGGTGAAAAACGGGCCTCCAACCTACGCCGAGCTGGCTAAAAAGTATAAAGAGCTGGGACTGGAGTAGGGGTTTACATCCGGTCGGGGGCGTTCATGCCCATAAGGTTCAGGGTTCGCGCCAGCACCGTCTTGGCGGCCTCGACCAGCTTGAGGCGGGCTTTGGTCATCTTTTCATCGTCGGTCACCACGCGGCACTGCATATAGAAGCTGTGGAAGACGGTGGCTAAGTCCTGGGCGTAGTAGGCGAGGTGGTGGGGTTCAAGAGTGAAAGCGATGACCTCGAGCATTTCGGGCAGGAGCAGCATCTTGCGGATTAGTGTCAGCTCCGGCTCGGTGGTGAGCAGAGAGACGTCGCCGTCAGCGCAATCGATGCCCTTCTCCTCAGCTAAACGTAATATGCTGGCGATGCGGGCGTGGGCGTACTGAACATAGTAAACCGGGTTATCGGCGGACTGCTTCTTGGCTAACTCTAAATCAAAGTCCATCTGGCTGTCGGCGGTGCGGGAGACGAAGAAGAAGCGGCAGGCGTCGGCGCCGACTTCATCGATGACTTCGCGCAGGGTAATGATATCGCCGCTGCGCTTGGAAATCTTGACCAGCTCCTTGCCGCGGCGCAGGGTGACCATCTGGGAGATGATTACCACCAGCCTCTCCGGGGCGATGCCCAGCGCCGCCACCACCGCCTTCATGCGGGAGATATGGCCCTGGTGGTCGGCGCCCCAGATGTTGATGACTTTATCGAACTTGCGCTCGACGAACTTGTTATAGTGATAGGCGATGTCGGTGGCGAAATAGGTGGGCGAGCCGTCGCTGCGCACCACGACGTTGTCTTTATCTTCACCTAAAGCGGTGGAGACGAACCAGGTAGCGTTCGCCTTTTCGGCGATATAGCCGCCCTTCTCCAGCAGCGACATCACCTTCTTGTACTGGCCGTTATCGTAGAGGCTCTGCTCGCTGAACCAGACGTCGAAGCTCACCCGCAGCAACTCCAGGTCGCCCCTGATTTGCACCATTATCCTGTCCAGCCCCAGTTTGCCCAGTTTAGCTATCGCCTCTTCGGGTGGGAGGGAAAGAAACTGGTCTTTTTGCTCGGCGGCAATCTCCTTGGCCAGGTCGACCATATACTGGCCGAAATAGCCGTCGGCGGGCATCTCGGCGTCGACGCCCAAACACTGCTGGTAGCGGGCGTATAGCGAGCGATAGAAAGCAGCCATCTGGCTGCCGGCGTCGTTGACGTAGTATTCCTTTTCCACATTGTAGCCCGCCGCCGCCAGGACGTTAGCCAGGGTGCTGCCCAGAATTGCCCCCCGCCCATGTCCCACATGGAGGGGGCCGGTGGGGTTGACGCTGACGAACTCCAGTTGCACGCGGCTGCCCTGACCCAGGTCGAGGTTGCCGTAGGATTTACCGTCGGTCAGGATAGCATCCACCTGCTGAGTCAGCCAGTCGTTTTTCAGGGTGAAGTTGATGAATCCGGGCGGAGCCACGGTGATGCTTTCGATTTCGGGGGTGGGAGTAATGAGGTCGGCCACGTCCTGAGCAATAGTTAAGGGGTTGACGCCGATGGTGCGGGCCAGTTTCAGGGGGAAGCTCGAAGCGTAGTCGCCATGCTCGGGGTTCTGGGGGTGCTCGATAGTGATTTCGGGTAGCGCCACCGAGGGCAGCTTGCCCGACTTCTGCGCCTCATTCGCCGCCTGGGTAAGCAGCTCGATTATTCTTCGTCTAATCATTAAACTTAAAGAGTTTTAAGATTTCCTGTAAGAAGTCTTATTATAGCACAAAGCGGGGTGAAAGAGGATAATCAGGGGGCTTTATCTTTTCTACCTCACCCCCTATATCCCCCTCTCCTTACGAGGGGTCAAAGGAGAGGGGGAATTATTTCTTAAAAAAGAGGGGCTTCGCCCCTCTTAAACTCCCTATTTATGAGTGTGGAAATAGGCTGTAAGTCTAAAAGGGCGGGCTGGGTTTGGGGAAAAGACCTGGGGGCAGGGGGAGAGAATTATACAAAGGTGACACCTTTGTAGGGTGGGTATTGGGTGGGATGAAAAACCTGGGAGGGAGGAATTTAAAACGTAGCTAGCTAAGTTAATTCTCCCCCACCCTGCCACGCCCGGCT
>CAZPLG010000106.1:0-2360 GCA_964587415.1 uncultured Dehalococcoidales bacterium
AAGGGCGCTTCCGCCAGAACCTGCTGGGCAAGCGGGTCGATTACAGCGGACGCTCCGTTATCGTGGTCGGTCCTGAGCTTAAGCTTCACCAGTGCGGGTTGCCGCGGCGAATGGCGGTGGAGCTGTTCAAGCCCTTTATCATGCGCCGCTTGATGGAGCAGGGGCTTAGCCACAACATCAAGAGCGCCCGCCGCCTGGTGGAGAGAAATAAGCCCGAGGTATACGACATACTGGAAGAAGTGGTTAAGGAGCAGCCCGTATTGCTTAACCGCGCTCCCACCCTGCACCGCCTCAGCATCCAGGCTTTCGAGCCGGTGCTTATCGACGGCAGCGCCATACAGATACACCCGCTGGTATGTTCCGCCTTTAACGCCGACTTCGACGGCGACCAGATGGCCGTTCACGTTCCCCTGTCCAAGGCGGCGGTTAAGGGAGCCCGGGAAATCATGCTCAGCACACATAATATGCTACTGCCCAGCTCGGGCGAGCCCATAGTGACCCCCACCCTCGACATGGTCCTCGGTTGCTACTACCTGACCACGGTCATACCTGGAGCTAAGGGTGAAGGCGCTATCCTGGGCAGCTTCGAAGAAGCCAAGCTGAGATACGAACTGGGGCAACTCGACCTCAGGGCCGAGATCGAGGTCAGGAAAGCGCCGGAGAACGGAAAAAGGATTAAGACCAGCGTGGGGCGCATCATCTTTAACGAGGTACTGCCCCCCCAACTGGGCTTTTACAACGAAGGCATCGATAAGTCGAGCCTAAAGCAAATAGTAACCGATTGCTATAAGCTTTTGCCTAACGAGGAGACGGCGGAGGTGGTGGACAGCATCAAACAGCTGGGCTTCCGCTACGCCACCAAATCGGGGACGACCATCGCCATGAGCGATGTTCAGGTCCCGCTGAGCAAGCCCAAGCTGCTGGAGGAGGCGGGGGAGAGGGTGGCTATTATCGAGAACCAGTATAACAAGGGCTTAATCACCGAGGACGAAAAGTATAATAATACCATCGGCGTCTGGATGGAGACCACCGACAAGATTACCGACGTCATCGCCCAAACCCTCGACCGCTACGGCGGCATTTATATGATGGCGACATCGGGCGCCAAGGGTAACATCTCCCAGATAAGGCAGATGGCGGGCATGCGTGGCTTGATGACCGACCCCGCAGGCAAAATTATCGACTTCCCCATTAAATCGGGGCTGCGCGAGGGCCTGAGCGTGCTGGAGTATTTCATCTCCACCCACGGCGCCCGCAAGGGTCTGGCCGACACGGCACTTCGGACTTCGGACAGCGGCTACCTCACCCGACGCCTCATCGACGTTGCCCAGGACGTTATTACCCGCGAAGAGGACTGCGGCACCACCGACGGCCTCTGGATAACGGAGCCGAAGGAGGGAG
Source organism: uncultured Dehalococcoidales bacterium (assembly GCA_964587415.1). GTDB lineage: Bacteria > Chloroflexota > Dehalococcoidia > Dehalococcoidales > BS750m-G39 > E44-bin88. Next base: position 1,402 of record CAZPLG010000106.1, read on the forward strand.
AACTGCTGCCGTCACTGTCCGAGCGAATAGTGGGCCGACTCGCCGCCAGCAAGGTGGTCAAACCCAAGACCAAGAAGGTAATCGTCGACCGCAACGAGGAAATAGACGAGGAGAAGGCGAAAGAGATTATCGCCGCGGGCGTAACCAAGGTCCAGGTACGCTCACCCTTAAGCTGCCACTCCCGGCACGGCGCCTGCCAGCGCTGCTACGGGCGAGACCTTGCCCGCGGGCACCTGGTTACACCCCACACCGCCGTGGGCATAATCGCCGCCCAGAGTATCGGCGAGCCGGGCACTCAGCTCACCCTGCGTACCTTCCACACCGGTGGGGTGGTGGGGCTGGATATTACCAGCGGTCTGCCCCGGGTGGAAGAGCTTTTCGAAGCCAGGCCGCCCAAGGGCCAGGCTATTATCTCAGAGATAGCCGGCGTCGCCGAGGTTATTGATAACGAGGAGGGCAAGCTGATAAAGGTCAGCAGCCTTGAGACCTACCGCGACGAATACCCGTTGCCACCCAAATGGAAGGTTATGGTGAAGAAGGGTCAGTGGGTGGATATCGGCGCCGTGCTGGCCGACCCGCCGACGGAGAAGAAAACCAAAACTAAATCTAAAGCTAAAGCCAAAACTAAAGCCAAGGCTAAAGAAGAGTCAGCCGAGCTGACCACGGAAGATAAACCCATCCTGGCGCGCGTCGCCGGCGAAGTAACTATCGAAGACAAGCAGCTGGTTATCAGCTACCACGAGGAGCAGCAGCAGGAGTACGCCGTGCCCGCCAGCGCCCATATTCGCGTCCAGAACAAGGAGCACATCAAGGCGGGGCAGCAACTCACCGAGGGTTCTATCAACCCTCAGGATATACTCCATATTTTGGGCAAGGAAGCCGCCCAGCAGTACCTGGTGGACGAGGTGCAGAAGGTCTACCGCTCCCAGGGCGTGAACATTAACGACAAGCACATCGAG
>CAZPLG010000107.1:0-2287 GCA_964587415.1 uncultured Dehalococcoidales bacterium
CACCCGTCCCACCCAATAGGAGTTAGACTCCTCTTATACCTCTTATTAGGGGTCACGCCCCATTCCCCTCTATTTGGGGGAGTCCAAGAGGGGGCATAGCCCCCTTTTGAGAGACGTTTCTGGGTGGGCAGGTGTGGGAAAAACAGCCTGGGGTGGTGGGTGGGAAGAAAAACGCGGGGGTGGGGGTTACTTCAGGGCTTCCTGAGGAAAATCTCTAGGCTTTTGATTTTCTTCACTCCCTTGAGGCTGGAGGCTAGAGCTAGGAGGATATTGCTGACAATCTGTTTGGGAAAACTGCTCAGGACTACGGGGGCATTATTTACGTAGAGGGAAACCCGCTCCCGCTGCGGCTTTATAAACCCCTTCTCCAGTAGGTCGGCCAGACCCTTAATGTCTTCCAGGGAGAACTGCCGGGTCTTGGTTTCCAGCGGTTCGTCGGTGGCGATGGCGATGAGCTTTTTGACCGAAGCTAGGGGCGGGCCGGCTTGCTTGCGGTGCACCTCAATCTTAGGGGCATTGCTAACCTTGAAGCCTTCAGTCAGTATAATATCGTAGTCCTCACCGATTAAGCGGGCTATCTGCTCCAGGCTGATTTTAGTTTTGGTGGGTTTGATTAGCACCACCTTGTCCGGGGAGCTGATTAGAGTAGCCTCGCTCCCGGCCTGAATATGACGCCAGCTATCTTTACCCGGCTCATCGAAGCTCAGCTTCTCGGCGGTGTGTTTTACCGTCGCCACCCGGTAGCCCCTTGATTTCAGCTCCCCCAGGAGCTTTTCCATCAGGGTTGTTTTCCCCGACTCTGATTTACCGACGATGGAGACTACAGGCGGCATCTTCTATACCTTCTCTCTAAAAACGGAAGCCGAAAAGCCACGATAATCACTATTCACCCAGCGAATCGGACTAGCCCTTTTCAGTCCGCAGCGCTCCCGTCCTTTTCTGGCAAAAACGGGTTCTAAAGCTCGCCCTGCACCAGGGTGGTGGTATCCTGGACTCCCTGGACACTGCGCAGTTCACCCACGATTACCTTGGACAGCTCGAAAAGGGACTTGGCTTCGGCGGTGGCTATGGCGTCCCACTGTCCGAAGACCAGGTAGACATCGGTGATGCCGGGAATAGCGCGAATCTGGGACAGAGCGCTGGATTCTAAACCTGGGATCAGCTTGATGAGAAGATAACCCTTCACCATTTGGTGATATTATATGCCCTAACGCTTCGGCTGACAAGTGCTTGGCTTACTATTGACAGCTGGAGCATATTAGAATATAATCGGGCGAAAATAAAGCAAAGGCTACGAACAAGACTAGTAGGCTTCGAAGCGGGGCAAAGAGAGTCGGGTAAGGGTGTGAGCCGATGCCAGCGCCGAAACCGAATGGACTTGGGAGCCGCAAACCGAAAGTCTTTTATAAGTTAAGGACAATTAGGCTTTGTCGCCGGGGGAGCGTTATCAGACCCCAGGGTATCGGGGAAGGTCCCCGCTGCCGCAAAGAGATGGTCAGTTGGCATCTGATCAAGAAGGGTGGCACCGCGAGCAGCCTCTCGCCCCTTTAAGGCGAGGGGCTTTTTAATTTAGCGCCGCTAAATATACTTTTTAAACGAAAAAGGAGGACAAGATGGAAAGATCAATGTTTTTTCTCGACCAGAAGGACATGCCGACCCAGTGGTATAACATCCAGGCCGACCTGCCCGAGCCGTTGCCGCCGACGCTGAACCCGATGACAAAAGAGCCGGCGACCCCGGAGTTCATGCATGCCCTGTTTCCCATGGAGTGCATCATGCAGGAGGTAAATACCACCGACCGCTATATCGATATCCCTGATGAGGTGCTGGAGATTTACCGCACCTGGCGGCCGACGGTGCTACACCGGGCCTATCGGCTGGAGAAGGCGCTGGATACGCCCGCCAAGATTTTCTACAAGTACGAGGGCACCAACCAGGCGGGCAGCCATAAGCCCAATACCGCCGTTGCCCAAGCCTACTATAACAAGAAGGAAGGCATCAAGCGTATAGCCACCGAGACCGGCGCCGGGCAGTGGGGCAGCGCCCTGGCCTTCGCTGGGGCACTGTTTGATATAGAAATTAAGGTCTATATGGTCAGGATTAGCTATGACCAGAAGCCCTACCGGCGCATCGCCATGGAGGTCTGGGGGGCTAATTGCGTTCCCAGCCCCAGCCCGGATACCAAGTCGGGGCGGGATATGCTGGCCAAGTGGCCCGATTGCCCCGGCAGCCTGGGGCTGGCTATCAGCGAGGCGGTGGAGGATGCCGTCAGCCGGGAGGATACCCA
>CAZPLG010000108.1:0-2257 GCA_964587415.1 uncultured Dehalococcoidales bacterium
GTAAAGCCGTTGCCCAGCGGCCCCAGCAGGTCTAGTTTGTCGCCGGGCTGGCGCTGAGCCAGCCATTGCGTGCCACCCCCCACCACGCTGAAGAGCAGGGCAATCTTGTCGCCCTCCCGCTGGTGGACGCTCAAAGGGCGGCGCAATTGATACTCCCCCTTTTCCCCGCAGCGCACCATGACGAACTGCCCCGGCTGTGCCTGGGGGGCGATTTTGGGGGCTTCCAGCCAGAGCAAGTGAGCACCTGCCATCGGCTCGGTATTGGCGATGACCTTAGCTATCTCCAGCATCAACCGGGCACCTTCTTGCGGTAGTCGGCTACCGGCAGGGCGCTGTAAATCTGGCTGCCCCGGAGCAATACCTTGAGGGCGGCTTGGGCGGTATCGAGCGAGGTAAAACAGGGGATGCGCTTTTCGGTGGCGGTGCGGCGGATGCGGAATCCGTCCCGCAACGGAACGCGCCCGCCGGTGATGGTGTTGAGGATGCCGTTTACCGTCCGGTCGTTGATGATATCGAGGACGTTGGGGTGTCCCTCGTTCAACTTCTTGCGGATGGGCGTCACCGCCAGCCCCGCTGCCTTGATCATAGCCGCCGTGCCTTCGGTGGCATAGAGCTTATAGCCTATCCGGGCAAAGCCCTTGATTATTGGCAACGCCTCCGGCTTATCCCTGTCGGCAATACTGAAGAGCATGGCGCCTTTGGGCGCGAGTATTATGCCCGCGGCTTGCAGCGCCTTGGCCAGGGCGGCGTCATAGCTATAGTCAATACCCATTATCTCACCGGTGGACTTCATCTCGGGGCCGAGGTAGGTGTCTACCCCAATCAGCTTGGACATGGAAAAGACGGGGGCTTTGATAGCCACCAGCTTTTGCCGGGGCCAGAGGCCGGTCTTATAGCCCTGCTCTTTGAGGGTCTGGCCCAGCATGACCTTGGTGGCGACCTTGACCATGGGCACGCCGGTGACCTTGGAGATAAAGGGGATGGTGCGGCTGGCGCGGGGGTTTACCTCCAGGACATAGACCGATGAGCCGTTGCCGTCTTTATCGCGCATAATAACGAACTGGATGTTCATCAAGCCCTTGATTTTGAGCCCCAGCCCTATCCTGATAGCATAGTCTACCAAGGTATCGACCTCGGTTTCGGTCAGGTTGATGCCGGGGTAGAGCGCCATGGAATCGCCGCTGTGGACTCCGGCCCGCTCGATGTGCTCCATTATTCCCGGTATAAGGATATCTTCACCGTCGCCGACGGCGTCAACCTCCGCCTCTTTGCCTTCCAGGTACTTGTCAATGAGCACGGGGTGCTTGGTGTCAAGCTCGATAGCCTGCTTAATGTAACGGCTGAGCTCGCTCGGGTTGTGGACTATCTCCATAGCCCGGCCGCCGAGAACATAGCTGGGGCGGACTAGAACCGGATAGCCGATGAGCTTGGCCACGCTGAGGGCTTCCTCCGCCGAGGTTACGCCCGCTCCCGGTGGTTGGGGGACACCTAACTCGTTAAGGAAGTTCTCGAAGCGGCGCCTGTCCTCAGCCAGATCGATGGCTTCGGTGCTGGAGCCGAGAATGGGCATGCCGCTGCGAAAGAGGGGTTCAGCCAGGTTTATCGCCGTCTGCCCGCCGAACTGAACGATTGACGGCGGCGCTTCCCCGTTCCCCCCCTCGTTTTCCAGTATGTCGCGCAGGCTTTCCTCGTCGAGGGCTTCGAAATAGAGACGGTCGCTGGTGTCGAAGTCGGTGGAGACCGTTTCCGGATTCGAGTTCACCATAATGGCTTTGTAACCGGACTCCTGTAAAGCCCAGGCGGAATGGACGCTGCAATAATCGAATTCAATACCCTGGCCGATGCGTATCGGCCCGCTGCCGATAACCACCGCCTTGTTCTTTTGAGAGGGCAGCGCCTCGTTCTCCTGCTCGTAGCTGCTGTAGAAATATGGGGTGGCGGCGTCGAACTCGGCGGCGCAGGTATCCACCATCTTATAGACGGGGCGGATATTCCAGTCGCAGCGCAGCTGCCTTACCTGCTCCGGCAGTCGGTCGGCCAGCGTGCCTATTTGCCCGTCGGCAAAACCGAGCCGTTTTGCCTTCAGCATGAGCTCGGGGGTCAGCGTCTCGCCCAGCAGCTCTTTTTCCATGTCCACGATGTTCAGGAGCTTGTTGGTGAACCAGAGGTCGATTTTGGTGTGTTCCGACAGCGCTTTGGGGGTTATCCCCCGCCTCAGGGCGGCCATTAACGCCCACAGCCTGAGGTCGTTGGGCTC
>CAZPLG010000109.1:0-2151 GCA_964587415.1 uncultured Dehalococcoidales bacterium
GGATGGTATCCATCAAGACCGCCAGCCGCGGCAGGTAGCCGGTGTCTTCCAGTATACCCAGCACCAGGTAGAAGGCGACGACGTAGGGGAGGACTACCCCCAGGGGGACGTAAAGGCCGCTGGTGAGCAGGCCGAAGGATTCGAGGAAGTTTAGCTCGCCGCCGGCTATTTTGCCGATGACCATGTCGTGGAGGAAGCCGGCGCCCCCCATTAGCTGGCTCAGTTTTAGGATTACCGGCGCCCACAGGGTGTTGAAGAGGGGGTCGAGGACATAGTTAATCAGGCCTTCACCGATGAAGCGCACCACGAAGAAGGAGGCGGCTAGAATGGCCAGGGCGATAAGGCCCCCGCTCGCCGGCTTGACGCTGGCGTCCTCCAGACGCTCCCGCCAGGTGTGGTGGCGGTGCCTTATACGCTGGACCTGCTCGATAATCTTGCCGATGGTTGCCCAGCGCTGGTCGCGGGTGGCGGGTGGCCGTTGGGGGGAGATGGCCCGGGGGAGGTTTTCCACCAGCTCTTTTACCCCCTGGCCGGTTACGGCTACGGTGGGGATGACCGGTACCTCCAGTAATTTTTCCAGCTTTTCCAGGTCGATATCGATGCCGCGGTGCCTGGTATCATCCCAGAGGTTCAGCGCCACCACCATGGGGATGCCTTTCTCCAGCAGCTGCAGGGTTAAATAGAGGTTCCTTTCCAGGTTGATGGCGTTAACCACGTTGATGACGATATCGCCGCTATCGAGCAGCCTGAGGGCTATCTCTTCGGCTTCCGAGGTCGGCTCCAGGGTGTAGGTGCCGGGGACGTCGATGACCTCGGCCAGTTCTTCTGCCAGTTTCATGTTTCCCCGGGTGTAGCTGATGGTGGTGCCGGGGTAGTTGGAGACAATCGCCTGAACCCCGGTCAGGCGAGAGAAGAGGACACTCTTTCCCACGTTGGGGTTGCCCATGAGGAGTATTCTGGTCACGGAACCCGGTCCGGCTTTACCATTACCTTGTTAGCCATGCCGAAGCCGATAGCCACCTCCACCCGGTCCACCTCAATGGTAACCGGTCCCCGCATGAGCATGGCGCTGGTCTTGGTTATTTTCTTGCCCGGGATAATGCCCAGGGCGTTAAGGCGGTCGGTCATGCGGCGGCCGCCCTGAATATCAACTACGGTGCCGCTCTGGCCGCTTTTTAACTGGACCAGAGTTACCAGTTCTGCTTCCGGCCTGAACCTGCCTCCGAACCCGTGCATGTGTCTGCGCATATGTGTTCTTCTTTAATCCTTTCCTCTTTAAAAAATCTCAGTCTTCCTTGAGGCACCTGGTGACGTATTCTTTGGGGAGCCGGGGCTGCTTGAGGTAGTGGTGGAAGATTTTAAGCCACTTGGGCGGCCCTTCCGGCGGCTGGTTGACGAACTCGACGAACTTGGCCAGCTTTTCCTGGGTGTCCGGGCTGATGGTGTGCTCCATCTTGCAGGCGTCGTCCACGGCTGTTGCCGGGTCGATGTTGAGTATTTCGGTGAGGAAGTGGCGCAGCGCCTCGTGGCGTTGGAAGACGTCCTGGGCTATCCTTTCCCCTTCCGGGGTGAGGCGTGCCCGCCCGTACCTTTCGTGTTCCACCAGCCCCTGCTGGGAGAGCTTGGCTAGGGCTGAGGTGACGCTGGGCATCTTGACGCCGAGGGCCTGGCTCATCTGGCTTACCCTGACCGCTTTCTTGCCTTTGCCGAGCATGAGTATCGATTCCAGGTAGTCTTCCATGCTGGCGCTGTTCTTTGTTGCCATTTTTCCACCCATTTTCAGGCTGATAAAGTTAGTCTTGTCTAACAATTGATTATAGCAAAGGCTTTAAAGTGGTGTCAAGTTTTGGGGTTTGGGCTGGGTAAGGATAAAATTGGGGTGGGGGCGGCCGAAAACGGGTTAAAATTTGGGAGGATTGAGTACTTTACAACTGTGCTTTACTGAAGTTACAATGTATAAACGTTCTATGGCGGTGATGAAATCTGACTCTAAACTACGGGGGTTGTTATGGTAAAGGTTATTATTGGGTATAAGATGAGTGAAGGCGCCGATGTGCTGCCCATGCTGATAAGGCTCCGGTCGCACGCTATGAACTTCCCCGGCTATGTGGGTGCCGAGAACCTTATGAACAACCATGATGTTTCTATCGT
>CAZPLG010000110.1:0-2099 GCA_964587415.1 uncultured Dehalococcoidales bacterium
TGGGGCGACGGCAACGGGCATTCCCACGTTCGGGCCTCGCTGCTGGGCGCCTCGCTGGTAATCCCCTTCAGAAATAAAAGCCTGGTGCTGGGCACCTGGCAGCAAATCGTGGTGGTGGACTTCGATAACAAAGCGCGGTCGAGGCAAATCGTAGTGCAGTTCATGGGGGACTAGGATTTTGACATCGCCCGAGCCAGAGCTTATAATATTATGGTTTTGTAGAGCCAGGCAGTCGTAGAGAGGCAACCTTTAGATGGCAAATCAGATAGGCAAAAGGTATCACTGCACCAAGTGCGGCGCTGAGTTTATCGTTACCCGCGCTGGTGAAGGCACCATCCAGTGCTGCGGTAAACCCATGGAGCTTAAGAAATAGATGGCCAGCCAGCTAGGCAAAAGATATCGCTGCACCAAGTGCGGCACTGAAATACTCTGTACCAAAGCCGGTGAAGGCACGCCCAGTTGCTGCGGCCAGGAGATGGAACTCCAGGAACCCCGCCCCGTCCCCTCCTCTGATTAGTTAAGCCTACTTGCCCTGCAACAGAGAGAAAAATTCCGCTCTGGTTTCGGCACGGCTGCGAAAGCTCCCCCTCAGTGCCGAGGTAACGATAGCGCTCCCCGCTTTTTTAATGCCCCGCATTATCATGCAAAGGTGTTCCGCCTGGACGATGACCCCCACCCCATCGGGTTTCAGCCCGTTGACGATGGCGTCGGCAATCTGAGAGGTCATCCTCTCCTGAATCTGGGGGCGCTTGGCGAAGATTTCCACCACCCGTGCCAGCTTGCTTCCGCCGACGACTCGCCCCGTCTCGTTGGGCAGATAGCCCACATGAACCACGCCGTAGAAGGGCAAGAGGTGGTGCTCGCACATCGAGTAGAAGGGAATATCCCTGAGGATGACCATCTCGCGGTGCCCTTCTTCAAAGCCCACGGAAAGGTCTTCCTTCGGATTCATAGTAAGCCCCATAAAGAGCTCGGCGTACATATCGGCTACACGCTGGGGAGTGCCCACCAGCCCCTCCCTTTCCGGGTTCTCGCCGATAGCTTTAATAATAGAGGTTATGGCTGATTTAATCTCTGCCTCGTTAATCACTCCAATCCTCCTTTACCCTTGCCTTTGTTTAAGCATTATGTCAAGTTAGCCCTAAAGCCTTCTCCACGGTAGCCAGGTCGGCGGGAAGCTCTAAAAATGGCTCGGCGCCCTTGACCGCCGTCTCGGTATCCTTAAGACCGGTGCCGGTGACGATACAGACTATACGGCTCTTAGAGAAGTCCCTGCCCTGCCCGCGGAGCTTCACCAGCCCGGCTAAAGATGCCGCCGAGGCCGGCTCACCGAAGATGCCCCCTTTAGTCGCCAGCATTTTCTGGGCGGCTAGAATCTCGTCGTCGCTGACCATATCGATAATACCGCCCGACTCGTCGCGGGCGGCTTCCGCCCTTTTCCAGCTGGCGGGGTTGCCGATTCGAATCGCCGAAGCCACCGTCTCCGGCTTTTCCACGATATGCCCCCTCACTATGGGGGCGGCTCCTTCCGCCTGAAAGCCCATCATTTTCGGCTTGATTTTCGATTTGCCCGCCTGGTGGTATTCCTTAAAGCCCTTCCAGTAGGCGGTGATGTTGCCCGCGTTGCCCACGGGGATGAAGAGATAGTCAGGGGCTTCACCGAGGACATCGATAACCTCGAAGGCGGCTGTCTTTTGCCCCTCGATGCGGTTGGGGTTGAGCGAGTTGACCAGCGTGACGGGGTGCTTCTCGGTGAGAGCCAGCACTATCTTTAGAGCCTGGTCGAAGTTGCCATCGATAGCCACGATTTTAGCCCGGTAGACAATCGCCTGAGCCATCTTGCCCAGCGCAATCTTGCCTTTGGGGATAATGATTATAGATTCGACGCCGCAGCCCGCGGCATAAGCCGCCGCCGAGGCACTGGTATTGCCTGTGGAGGCGCACATCAACGCCCGGCTCCCTTCCTCCAGCGCTTTAGCCACCGCCACCACCATCCCCCTATCTTTAAACGAGCCGGTGGGGTTACAGCCCTCCAGCTTAAAGTAAAGCTCGCCTACCGCCAGCTCCTTCTCCAGTTGTGGGCACCTCACCAGCGGGGT
>CAZPLG010000111.1:0-2035 GCA_964587415.1 uncultured Dehalococcoidales bacterium
ATATGGGCATTGAAGTCGTCGCCGTGCCCACCGTGCGCGAGCCCGACGGCCTGGCTATGAGCAGCCGCAACACCTATCTTAATACTGAGGAAAGAAAGCAGGCTGTCGTTTTGTATCAGGCTTTAACACTGGCGCAAAAGCTCTATGGCGAGGGCGAGAGGGACGCCAAAGCCATCCTCAAGCAAATGACCGCTCTCATTGGGCAGCAGCCCCTGGCCGAAATCGAATACATCTCCATCGCCGACGCTGAGACTCTTGACGAACTGGACGAGCTTAAACCACCGGCGCTGGTCTCGATGGCGGTGAGGTTCGGCAAGACCCGCCTTATTGACAATCTGGTGGTGGGGTAGTCCTCACACCTCACTCGGCGGGGTCGCCATCTGTTCGGCGCGGTCGTCCATTTTCACATATCGCATGCCGCCCCCAGGCGGGATGACGACCACGATAGTGCCCTCGTGCGCGTTGGCGGCGTTCTTCTTAGTGCCGTCAGCCAGGGTCTGCCCCTCGTAGCTGCCGTCGGTGGTCATCACCTCGGCGTCGCATTCCTCCAGGGCCATAACCGCCGACCGGTGGGGAAAGAGCTCTCGCTCAATCTTAGCCAGGGGGCTATTCTTCAGCGTCTTGCTGCTCTCCTCCTGTTTCGTCGAGATAACGGCCAGGCGCGGGCCTATTTTCTCATACACATCCAGCGGCGTGCTGTGCATGCTGCCGTGATGAGCCACCTTGACCACGGCGCTGGAAAGATAGTTGACCATCTTCGTCACCAGCGGATTCTGGCTGCTGCTCCTCTCCACCTTGGGGAATTCCTGGCACACGTGAGACCAGCTGTCGAACTCGGCGTCGCCAGTCAGGATGACCACGGCACGCCCCGCCTCCCTCTCGGCTTCATAACTGCGATTGCCCTCGTACTCCCGGGACTGCATGGTAATGACGTTCTCCTTGTTATTCTCAAGCCTGAGCACGACGGAAGCGTTGTTCATATCGACGCCGTAGGTGGCGAAGCGGTTCCGCAGCGTAACCGAAGGCGACAGGGCGGTTATCCGCACCTGGCTGAAATACCACTCCATCCCCGAGGAAACCCTCACCATTCTGATATCCTTGTCGATAACGCCCTCCAGGATGCGGATATAGGTCTGCGAATTGTGGCGGAAGCCGCTCTCCCAGAACTCGCGAGGATAATACTGGCTGTTGATAACAGCGGGTATGCCACTGATATGGTCGTAGTGGGGGTGGGTGGCGCAAACGAAGGCAAGCCGGGCCGGCTCACCGTGCATCAGCTTCCCCAGGTAATCCAGCGTCTTGGCGCCGCTCCTGCAGTCAACGAGCCCGTAACTCCTTTTGCCATCGCTATTGGCGGGAAGCTCCACCACGATGTTGTCGCCGAAACCTACGTTCAGGAAATGGACGACTAAATCATCGGCTGCAATTGGTTTGGCCATCTCAGCTCCTCCTCTCCAGGGCCGCCAGGTACTTCTCCTTGACGCGCGCTTTGCTTAACTCGTCGATATCCTGAAAGCCTCTTTTTGGTTTCCAATCCAACGCGAACTTAGCCTCTACTTCCCCTGTCAGGCTTTTCCGTGTCAGGCTTTCCTGAAATTCCCCGCTCAGGAAAACCTGCCCCTCGGTTAGGCTATCCCAGGACCATTTTTTGGCAGCCTGCGGTATGCCCATCTTCTTTCGGTAGTCTTCCGGGCGCACCAGGAATTCCACCTCCTCCCCCCAGCATTCGGAGTCGTCCTCAATCGCCTTATGACCGGCCTTCAGGTCGGCGACGAGGATGCGGATAAGGTCTTCGGCTAATCTCTCGTCGATGGTGATGCGTTGCACTTTTTCCGGATTATTCATACTCTACTTCCTCCGTTTATTGCCAAATCAAAAAGGGCACCAGCTACCGCCATAGTCTCCGGCAGTCCCAGCGCCCTCGTTTCATCCCGTCAGCTCCCCCACATAATTTTTTAAGGTTGTCACCGATTGGGGCTTAATTCTAGCCATCTGGCAAGATTTTGTCAATGCCCCCACCCCTACGGAATAATCC
>CAZPLG010000112.1:0-1988 GCA_964587415.1 uncultured Dehalococcoidales bacterium
ACATTCTGCACCAGCTGGGCGGCGAGCGTCGCCGCCAGGCTTAGCCACTCCTCCATCTCTCTTTCTACCTGGTGGAAGAGGTGGCTGATTAAAAACTGCTCGGCTAAGGGCAGTTCGATGTCACTTAAGGTCTCTACGTAGAAGCGGTAGCCCTTGTCCGAGGGGATACTCCCCGCGGAAGGGTGGGGACGCATAATATAGCCCTCCTGCTCCAGGTGCGCCATCTCGTTGCGGATGGTGGCCGGGCTTACCGCCAGTTCGTAGTCGTTGATGATGCTCTGCGAGGGCACCGGCACCGCCCGCGTGATATACTGTCCCACTATTGATTTCAGTATGGTTTCGCTTCTAGGTGATAGCACCTTCAGCCTCCATATTTCAGAGTTAGCAGTCTAACCATTAGACTGCTAATCATATCTAAATTACCACTTTTGAGGCTGATTGTCAATAGATAAATCCGTCAAAGTGTCTTTCTTCCCCCCCCAAGTCGTTTTTCCCACCCTGCCCGCCCACAAAGGTCTCTCAAGAGGGGGCATAGCCCCCTCTTGGACTCCCCTAAATATGCGGAGCCGACGTCCCCTCTGGGGGTTGGAAAGGGGGCGAAGCCCCCTTTCTACCTTAAAGGGCGGAGGGTGGGAATAGATAAAATCGGGGAGAGGGGATAAAAGAACTACGCCTGCTGGGGTAGGGTGTATTGCAGCTAAATAGTCACCCCCCCAGATTTGATTGGCAGCCTCCGGCTATGGTATATTTAGGGCAATGGATATAACTTGGCTGGGTCATTCCTGCTTCAAGCTCAAGGGCAGCCATGCCACCGTCATCACCGACCCCTACTCGCCGGAAATTGGTTACTCTATGGGCAAAACCAACGCCCGCATTGTCACCGTTTCCCATCAACACCCCGGCCACTCCTATGCTCAGGGCGTCGGCGGCGAGCCCAGGGTGGTGGAACGCCCCGGTGAATACGAAATCGGCGGCGTGCTCATTATCGGCATCGCCACCTTCCACGACAAAGAAAGGGGCGAGAAGCGGGGCAAAAACACCGTATACCTTCTGGAGATAGACGAGATATCGATATGTCACCTCGGCGACCTGGGGCACGTCCTCACCGGCGGGCAGGTCGAGGAGATTGACGATGTCGATGTGCTGCTGCTCCCGGTGGGCGGAGTCTCCACCATAAACGCGGCTACCGCCGCCGAGGTAGTACGGCAGATTGAGCCCAAGATAGTCATCCCCATGCACTATAAGACCCCGTCGCTCAAAATGGAACTGGACCCCGTGGAAAAATTCCTCAAGGAAATCGGCGCCAAGCAGGTCGAACCGTTAGCCAAGCTCTCCGTTTCCAAGTCGAGCCTGCCCCCCACCACCCAGGTCATCCTCCTCGATTATCCTCACTAAAATCCCTCTTAGAGCTTCGAAACCTTAATCACCAGCACGACCATCACGATGACCATGGCTATCATAGTCAGCAGGAAGACCAGCAGCGCGATGCCGCCCATAGGCAGCAGCCACTCCGGCCACTGCGTCTCCTGTGGCGTATTGGGCTGAGTTACCTCGGCTACCGTGCCCATAGGAGAAGGCACGGGCTCGGTGCTGAAGGCGCTGACGGCACTCCAGGCGCTGCAGCTATCGGCGCTTACCGCCCGGACCTTCCAGTAGTAGGTGGTCTCGTAATCCAGCGATATATTGCACTGCCAGGCGGTAGCGGGCAGGGCATATTCGTCGGTCTTCAGTATGGTAGGGTTATCGAAGGTGGCTATGGTGGAAACCATCAGCTCGTAGCCGTCGGCGCCGAGCCGAGCAGTCCCAGGATAAGCAGTATCCCTAGAGCTGTTAATTTTGCCATTTGGCGAATTGGGGAATTCCATTTTAGACTCAAGTGCGGACAGAAGTCAATAGCCGACTATCGGGCAAAAGGAAGAGCCCCCCGCATTGCGGGGGGCTCTTTGCTATCCGTTTGAAGCGTTATTCTTCTAGCTTAGATCAGGGTA
>CAZPLG010000113.1:0-1979 GCA_964587415.1 uncultured Dehalococcoidales bacterium
TACCAGGGCTATAAGGTCACCCCCCACTGCCCCCGCTGCGGTACCTCGCTTTCGTCCCACGAGGTTGCTCTCGGCTATAAGGACGCTGAAGACCCCTCGGTTTACATAAAGTTCAAGATGGCGAAGGCATCGGATAAGCTGCCTTCGGACAAACCCGTCTACCTGTTGGCCTGGACGACGACGCCCTGGACGCTGCCGGGGAATACGGCTTTAGCCGTAGCCGCCGACGCTGACTACGCCGTCCTGGAGGGTGAAAACGATTATCTCATTATGGCTTCGACGCTGGTGGAGGTGGTGGGGCTTGAGGGCTACAAAGCGGTGAAAAAGTTGAAAGGCAGCGACCTGGTCGGCGTTGAGTACGAGCCCCTCTTTAACCCCCATGAGTTCGGGGTGGAGAGACGCCTTATGACCGAAGGACTGCCGCTGCAGGAAGCGGTCAAGAACCTGACCTACCGGGTTATCGCCACCGATTTCGTCTCCCTGGAGGAGGGGACGGGCATCGTCCACATGGCGCCGGCTTACGGTGAGGTTGACTACGAGGCCGGGCTGGCTGAGCAGCTGGACTTCGTCCACACCGTTGATTTGCAGGGCAATGTTATCGGGGACTATCCCTTTGCCGGCAAATTCGTTAAAGACGCTGATAAAGACATTCTGGCTGATTTGGAGTCAAAGGGCCTGCTCTTCCGCAGCGAGACACTAAGGCACACCTATCCCTTCTGCTGGCGCTGCGAGACGCCGCTGCTCTACTATGCCAAGCAGACCTGGTATATCCGCACCACGGCGGTAAAGGACGACCTCATCGCCCGCAACGACGAGATAAACTGGTATCCGGAGCACATCAAGTACGGGCGCTTCGGCGACTGGCTGGAAAATAACGTCGATTGGGCCTTCTCCCGCGAGCGTTATTGGGGGACGCCGCTGCCGGTCTGGCGCTGCGAGAATCCTAAATGTGGCGCTTACGAGTGCATCGGCGGCATACAGGAATTAAAAGACAAACCGGGCTTCTCCGGTTTCAAAGAGCCTCTGGACTTGCACCGCCCCTTCGTCGACGAGCTGACCTTCGATTGCCCGAAGTGCGGGGCCAAGATGCAACGCGTGACCGAGGTAATCGACTGCTGGTTCGATTCCGGAGCCATGCCCATAGCCCAGCACCACTATCCCTTTGAGAATGAGACCATGCTTGAGGACGGCAGGTTCCCCGCCGATTATATCAGCGAGGCGGTCGACCAGACGCGGGGCTGGTTCTACAGCCTGCATGCCATCGCTACCCTTCTCTTTAATAAGCGCTGTTACAGTAATGTTATCTGCCTGGGGCATGTCCTCGACGCCAAAGGCGAGAAGATGAGCAAGGCCAAGGGGAACATGATAGAGCCCTGGGCGGTCATCAATAAATACGGGGTCGATGCCCTGCGCTGGTATTTCTTCACCAGCACGGCGGCGGGCAACGTCTACCGCTTTGACGAGACTATGGTTGCCGAGGTGAGCCGCCGTTTCCTCTCCACACTGTGGAATGTCTATTCCTTCTTCGTTACCTACGCCAATATCGACCGGTTCGTCCCGGCGAAAGAGGGGGCTGAGTCGGAGCTTTCCGAGCTCGACCGCTGGATTATCTCCGAGCTTAACCAGCTTATCGCCGACGTGGACGGGGGGCTGGGGGGCTATAACCCCACCGAGGCGGGGCGAAAGATAGAGGCTTTCGTCGACGAGCTTTCCAACTGGTATGTACGCCGCAGCCGAAGGCGCTTCTGGAAGAGCGAGAGCGACGCCGATAAGCTGGCGGCCTACAACACGCTCTATCAATGCCTGGTAACGTTAGCCAAGCTGCTGGCGCCCTTTACCCCGTTTCTGGCCGAGGCGATGTACCGGAACCTGGTCGTTTCGGTGGCGCCTAATGCCCCGGAGAGCGTGCATTTAGCCGATTTTCCGGTTGCCGATAAGACCAAGATTGATAAGCAGCTCAGCGAGGATATCAAGCTGGC
>CAZPLG010000114.1:0-1938 GCA_964587415.1 uncultured Dehalococcoidales bacterium
GGGGCGGCGGCTACTTATACCAGCCCCCGGATTTCTCTTTCAGGATGGCTTTTCCTTTTCCTATCGGCTTTAGACCCATCGCCTCCATGTCAGCATCCACCATAATCCTGACCAGTTCTTTAAAGGTTATCCTGGGCTCCCAGCCCAGCTTCTTCCTTGCCTTTGAAGCGTCGGCCAGCAAAACCTCCACCTCGGTGGGCCTGAAATATCGTGGGTCTGTCTCGACGTGCTCCCGAATATCCAGGTTCGCGTAGGAAAAGGCCTCCTCCAGAAAATCCTTTACCGAATGAGTCTCACCTGTGCCGACTACGTAGTCATCGGCTTCATCCTGCTGAAGCATGAGCCACATGGTTTCTACGTATTCCGGTGCATAGCCCCAGTCGCGCTTGGCCTCCAGATTCCCCAGGTGAAGCCTCTCCTGCTTACCGGCAATAATACTGGCTATGGCTTTGGTAATTTTTCTCGTTACGAATGTCTCACCACGCCGGGGAGACTCGTGATTGAAAAGGATTCCATTGCAGGCAGGTATATGATAACCATCCCTATAATTCACGGTTATCCAATAAGCATAAAGTTTGGCGGCTCCGTAAGGGCTTCTCGGTTTGAAAGGTGTTTCTTCATTCTGTGGGGGTGGGGCGGCTCCGTACATCTCGCTGCTGGATGCCTGATAAAATTTGGTCTTTATCCCGCTCCTCCTCACGGCTTCAAGAAAACGCATCGTCCCCAGACCGGTAATGTCACCGGTATATTCCGGAATATCGAAGCTCACTCTGACATGGCTCTGTGCGCCCAGGTGATAAATTTCGTCCGGCTGCAGGTTATAGATGAGACTGATAAGCTGTTCGGAATTAGCAAGGTCGCCGTAATGGAGCAATAGCCTTGTGCTCCCCTCGTGTGGGTCGCGATAGATGTGCTCGATGCGGCTGGTATTAAAGGTGCTGGCCCTGCGGATGAGCCCGTGAACCTCGTATCCCTTGGATAGGAGTAACTCTGCCAGATACGAGCCGTCCTGCCCGGTTATGCCGGTAATAAGCGCTCTTTTCATGGTACTCAACTCCTAAAGTGATTTGCGGTGTGCCTTATACCAGTCAATGGTCCTTTTTAATCCCTCTTTGAAGTCCATCCTCGCCCTGAAATTAAATTCTCTCTCGGCACGGCTGGTATCAAGACAACGCCGCGGCTGACCGTTGGGTTTAGTGGTATCCCAGGTAATCTTACCCTTAAACCCGGTGTAATTGGAAATGAGATTAACCAGGTCTATCAATGATATTTCCTGGCCGGTGCCGAGGTTGACTGGCTCCCTTTTATTATATCTTTCCGCGGCCAGCAGCACACCCTCGGCGGCATCATCCACGTATAAAAATTCTCGCGTCGGGCTGCCGTCACCCCAGCATACTATCTCTTTCTCTCCGTTCTCCACGGCATCGACGCATTTCTTAATCAGGGCGGGAATTACATGTGATGAAGCAGGGTCGAAGTTATCACCCGGGCCATAGAGGTTAACCGGGACGAGAAAAATGGAGTTAAAATCGTACTGCTGCCGGTAGGCCTGTGATTGTACCAGGAGCATCTTCTTCGCCAGACCATATGGGGCGTTGGTCTCCTCGGGATAGCCATCCCACAAGTTTTCTTCCTTGAAGGGAACGGGAGTGAACTTGGGGTAGGAGCAGACGGTGCCGAGCGACACATACTTCTCGACCTGGAACAACCTGGCCTGTTCCATCAGTTGGATTCCCATAATCAGGTTATCGTAGAAGAACTCACCCGGTCTCTCCCGGTTGGCGCCGATGCCTCCCACCCGCGCCGCCAGGTGTATCACGATATCAGGCTGGGTCTCCTCAAATAGCCTGATGATTACCGGTAAATGCCTTAAGTCGTAGTCCTTGCTCTGGGGGATAAAGATATCTTTAGCCCCTCGCTTTTTGAGTTTTTCTACCA
>CAZPLG010000115.1:0-1841 GCA_964587415.1 uncultured Dehalococcoidales bacterium
AGGTCGAGGCAGAGCTTGGTCTCCATATCCAGCGGGTTGCCGATGAAGAACCTCTTTTCGTCCTCGGAGCCGAAGACCAGTTCCACGTCCCGCTCCGAAGCCAGGTTGACCACGGAGAAGTGGCTGGGCACGGTCTTTACGGGCTGGGGTCCCTCGAGCAGGCTATCGGCATCGCCGCCGATGACCAGGGTGGGAGTAACGTGCAGCGTGCCGAAGGTGCTGGTGCCGGCCAGTACCTCGGCGATAAAGGGGTCGGCGACGTCGGGCGGGGTGAGGGAAAGCCTCTGGTCGGTCATTCCCAGGCTGACCTCGCTTATCATGCCGAAGAAGCGCCGCTTTGCCCCCTCGATGGTAACAAAGCGCCCCACCACCACATCCTCGATGGAAACCGAGCTGTCCAGCTTGACCTCGACCCCCTTGCCCAGCGAGCCGGAGACGACGATGCCCAGGCGCTGATTTTCGGTCATGTCTTAATCCTCCCCAGTATGGCGTTGAGCTGGTTGAGGTTGCCGCTGAGCAGGATAGCCAGCTCCTTGCCCGCTGCCACCAGAAAGGCGCGCGGGTCTTTGTGCGCCCGGCTCATCTGGCGCAGAGAAGCGCCTATAAGCTCCTCGGCGGGTACGGGCAGGCTGGCGTTGAGCAATATACCAAGAAAGTCGAAGGACTTGCCGAAATCTATAACCTCGGCGGGGGTGCACTGATAGACGAAGCTGTGGATGCGGGCGGGCCGGGGGGGCAAACGACGATAGAGCTTGTCGCCCTCTTTATGCCCCACCACCACCGCCCCGAACTCGCTGCGAAGCAGCTTGGCCAGCTGCGGAGAAGAGCGGTAGATTGCTTCCTCGCTGGTTTCGTCCTTGCCGCGGGCGATAGGGCGGCGCCCCGGTTCCAGGCTGGTGGTGGCGGCGTTATAAACAATGCCGTAAAGCTCGGCGGAGGCATTGCCGGTCTTAACCAGGCTGCCCAGCGGCGGTATTTCGTATAGCTCGTAGCACTGGGCGGTAAAGGCGGTGGTGCCGGCTTCGATTACCTCGCCGACTCTTTCTGTTTCAGCCATTTTTAGTTCCTCTCATCTCACTTGGGCAGTGCCTTCTTGCCCACCAGCTTGTGCTTGGTGTACCAGCTCTGGACGACATCGACCACCTCTTCGGGCTTATCGCAGACAATGAGCAGGTCGAGGTCTTTTTCGGCGATACAGCCTTTGTTCAGCACCGAGCTTTCCAGCCAGTCCAGAAAGCCTTTCCAGTATTTACCGTCGAATAGTATCACCGGGAAGGGCTTTATCTTGAGGGTCTGCATCAGCGTCAGCACCTCGGTCAGCTCGTCAAGCGTGCCTAATCCGCCGGGTATGCCCACGAAGGCGGTGGCGTACTTGACCAGCATCACCTTGCGGGCGAAGAAGTGGTGAAAGACTATGGACTTGGTGGTGTAGGCGTTGCCGGCCTGCTCCTGGGGCAGGTCGATATTAAGCCCCACCGATTCCACCCCCGCCCGCAGCGCGCCCTTGTTGGCGGCTTCCATCGCCCCGGGCCCCCCGCCCGTTATCATGGAAAAGCCCAGCTGCCCCAGCCGGTAGCCTATTTCCTCGGTCTGGGCGTAGAGCTTGTCGCCCTCTTTGAGGCGTGCCGAGCCGTAGAGGGTTACCGCCGGCTCGATGCCGGTGAGGGTGTCGAAGCCCTCCACCAGCTCGCCGATGATGCGGAACATCCGCCACGATTCTTCCTTGGCTAGCTCATTGATTTCATACTCGTTAGCCATAGCGTCCTCCACCAAGGTTTCACTATTTGCTTATAATGATTCTATTTCTTCTGGGCGGCTTGACTTGCTCCTTTTTTCTCCTT
>CAZPLG010000116.1:0-1810 GCA_964587415.1 uncultured Dehalococcoidales bacterium
GACAGCGGCGGGCTGGCTATCGTTGACTACAAGACCGACCGCGAGCTTTTCACCAGTGAATATCTGGCCCGGAACCTGCAGCTGACTTTATACCAGATGGCGGTGGCCAAGTCCTGGTTTCTGCCCGTGGAGAGGCTCACCCTCTACCACTTCCGCACCAACACCCCCTGCAGCTGCCCGCCCAGAGAACCGGCCCGACTGGAGGAAGCTAAAAAGCTGGTGCTGACGGTGGCCGAGGGCATCGAGGCCGGAAAGTTTCCCGCTACTGAGAGCGAGCGCTGCCCCTGCGATTTTCCCGAACACTGCCCCTACTACCGGCACCAGTTTGCCCCTGAGGCGAAAGGGGTGGGGGTTGTGGGGGAGGTGGCGGTGGCCGGGGCGGTGGAGCGCTATGTATCCCTGCAGAGCCAGATAAAGGAGCTGCAACTGGAGCTTAATGAGATAAAACAGGGACTGGCCGATTTCTGCCGGGCGGAGGGGCTGAGCCGGGTCTACGGCCGTGATTATGCCCTCAGCTACAAGCTGGTGGAGAAGACCGGTTTTAATGAGGACGAGGTGAGGGCGTTATTAGAGCCGGAGGGGCTTCTGGGCAGGGTGCTCAGCCTGGACTCAGCCAAGCTTAAGGAGTTAATTACCGACGAAACAGTGGCTCAGGAAATTAGAGATAAACTGACCGCCCTGAAGCAGGTCATTTCCAGCTATCCCCAGTTCTGGCCGAAAAAGCTGGTTGAGGAGGAATAGCTTTATGATTGCCTTTGGCGATTTTCTTAAAGTGGATATGAGGGTGGGGCGGGTCTATTAGAGAGATGGCGGAGGGGATGTTTTCCAACTATCAATCGCTGTCTTTTAACTACGGCGTTATTATTCAGGCTCTGGAAGAGAGCGTCAAGCGCAACCTGACCGACGGGATGCTGCTCTCCGGGGGGCTGGACACTACGCTGCTGGCCTGCCTGGCTTCAAGGTACGCTAAACCGAGCTGTATCACCGTGGCCATGCGCGGCGCCCCGACACCGGACGTCGGCTACGCACGGCTGGTGGCCAGCCGGCTTAAGCTGGAGCACTATGTCCACTATTTCGGTGACGATGAGCTTAACGAGGGCCTCCGTGCTTCAATCAGGGTGATGAGGTCGTTTGACCCCATGGAAATCCGCAATGCTGCCGCTATCTATATCGCCCTGAAGGTGGGGAAGGAGAGGGGGTTGAAGGCCTTTATGACCGGGGACGGCGCCGACGAGCTTTTCGGCGGCTACAGCTACCTCTTCGGGCTGGACCGGGCCGAGCTGGAGGCAGAGTTTACCAAGCTGTGGGCCAACATGAGATTCGCTTCAGTCTATCTGGCCGAAGACCTTGGCGTTGAGGCCAGGCTTCCGTTCTTAGACCCCAGGTTTAAGACCCTGGCCGAAAACCTGGATGTGCGCTTGAAGGTCAGGAGCGAGGGTGGGCAGGTGTGGGGCAAGTGGGTGCTGCGTAAGGCTTCCGAGAAGCTCATACCCCGGGAAATCCCCTGGAGGGTTAAGGTGCCGATAGAGGTGGGCACCGGCACCACCATACTGCCCTGGCTCTTTGATTCTAGAATTCCGGATTCCGAGTTTGCCAAGAAGAAGGATAAGTATCTTGAGGAGGACGGGGTGGTCATCAGGGATAAGGAACACCTTAACTACTACCAGATTTACCGGGAGTTAGTCGGCTTACCTTCCGCCGGCAGTAGCGGTGCCAGGAAATGTCCCCAGTGCGGCGCGGGCGTTAAAGAGAAAACTACCTTTTGCCGCACCTGCGGCGCCTACCCGATATAGCCGGCTTCTAAAGCGGC
>CAZPLG010000117.1:0-1784 GCA_964587415.1 uncultured Dehalococcoidales bacterium
AATTCTAGCCATCTGGCAAGATTTTGTCAATGCCCCCACCCCTACGGAATAATCCCGTACCCGCCGCTCACCGCGTCACGGAAGATACCGAGCTCGGGCGGATAAAAGGTAAAAACGCCGAAAGCCGCCGCCAGCAGGATTACCATTATCACCCCCATCCCACCCATCCACCTCGGCCACTGTTTCAGGGTCAATATCTTGTAGCTGGCGAGCTGCCCCAGAGCGACGGCGACGAAGAAAATCGAGATATCGACGGCCAGAATCTCCTCGCCGAAGATAGCCGTATAGGCATAGAAGATAGCGGCGATGGCCACGGGCATAACGTAGATACCGATGGCTTTAGCGATAAAGAAATTATTGCTGTAGCGCTTCAGGAAGGGGTACTCGATGATGGCGTAAAACAGGGCCGGCCAGAAGGCTATCTTGAAGTGCTCCCAGACACTCTCGTTGACGGCGGCGATGACGCCCACGGGCGACCAGCCGCCCGCCCACTCGAAGAGGAAGTGGAACATCGCCCCCACGATAAAGATGACCCCGATGCCGATAAGCTCCCACTTTAGAACCGACCTCTTCATAAGCCACCCCCTAATATGACATTACGGGCAACGAGCGTCTTTGTCAATACCCCAAAGCCCTACTCCCTGACCAGCGCCATAATCCCCAGCATAGCGATAAAGGCCAGACCGGCGCCGAAGTAGAAGGGAGCGGCGGGACTGACTGCCTGCCACAGCCAGCCGGCAATCAGGCTAGCGGGGAGGAGGGTAAGACCAACCACCCCGTGATAAAGTCCGTAGGCGGTGCCCCTCTTCTCCTCGGGGACCAGATCGGCGACAAAGGCTCGCGCCACTCCCTCCACCACCCCATAGTAGAGCCCGTAGCCGACAAAGAGCAGCCAGACCTGCCATAGCTCCGATGCCAGGGCAAACCCCACATAGACCAGAGCATAGATAAACCAGCCCAGGATGATAACCCGCCGCCTCCCCAGCCGGTCCGAAAGCACCCCCGCGGGCAGAGCGGTAACGGCGTAAGCGATATTAAACACCACCAGCATCAACACCACATAGATAACCGATGAACCCAGGTTCTGCGCCCGCAGGATGACGAAGAAGTCGCTGGAGTTGCCCAGGGTAAATACCGCCATAATTACCAGAAATAGCTTAAAACGGGTATCAAAACTCCCCGCCTTCTTGAAGCCCACCCATGAGCCGATACCAGCCGAAGCTGATTTCTTCCTCTCTCGAACAAAAAGCAGCAGCACAACTACCGCCAGCACTGCCGGCACCACCCCCACCAACACCAGCCACTGGTAGGTCTTTAAGTTAAGCTCAAACCCTCCGCCCTGAGCCAGATAGATAATGATAGCGGCAATAGCCAGCCCCAGGACGGCGCCGAAGGTATCCATCGCCCGGTGCAAGCCAAAGCCCTTCCCCCTCTCCTTAGCCGAGACCGAGTCAGCCACCAGAGCATCGCGGGGGGAGGTGCGGATGCCCTTTCCCACCCTGTCGCCGAATCTGATGGCCAGCACGCCGCCCCAGCTCGATGCCAGATACATAAAGGGCTTGACCAGGGTAGAAATACTGTAGCCCAATACCGCCAGAGGTTTGCGCCTGCCCACCCTATCGCTGAACCAGCCGCTGAAAATCCTGAAGATGGCGTCGGCGCTTTCCGACAGCCCGCCGATAAGACCGATAATGGGCGTGCCCGCCCTCAGCACATTGAACAAAAAGAGGGGGACAAGGGTGAAAATCATCTCGCTGGAGATATCGGTCAGCAGGCTGACTATG
>CAZPLG010000118.1:0-1781 GCA_964587415.1 uncultured Dehalococcoidales bacterium
CGCCCTGCCCCCGTCAATAGTAGTGATAGCGTTCCCGTCTCCGGAGGATGTAGCCTGCCACCAACCCCAGCGCCAGTCCGCCGGAGTGCGCCTGCCAGGCGACATTGGGCAGGAAAGAGAAGACGGCGAAGATGCCGATAATAGCTATCCAGAGAGGCAAAGGCACCGGTATGGGGAAGATAATGACGCGCAGCTTGGGCCTCATTACCGCCAGGACTCCACCCAGGGCGAAGATAGCCCCCGAGGCACCTACGGCTATGGAAGGCTCTGACGGCGGCAGGAGGAGGAAAACAAGGCTGCCCAGTATGCCTCCGGCGAAATAAACGATGAGGAATTTTAGCGTGCCCAATAACCTGTTGAGGTAGCTGCCGAAAAAGTAGAGGGTTATCATGTTGGCGATGATATGCCAGATGTTGGCGTGGATGAACATGCAGGTTATCAGGGTCCAGGGCCTGTCCCAAAACTCGGGGGGATAAAGCCCCAGATGGATGGCAAAGTCCGGGTTGATGACCCTGACTAAAAACATGATGAGATTGACAACTATTAAGAGCCACGTCGCGATGGGACTGGTATCCCGACCCCGATATGTCATTAGCTTACTCCCCTATCTTAAAGGTTTATTATTTCCCCGCTGACCTCGGCGCCGATGGTCAATATTCCGAAGGAATTTCTTGCCTGCCCCGGATTAAAGAAAAAGACGCCGTTTTTGGTCTCGTTCTGTGAGTAGTGAGAATGACCGTAAATGATTATGTCAACTCCGCTGAACACATTCCCCACCCTATCATCGATGCCGTGGGGGCTGCCCCAGCCGTGAATGATGCCGATTTTCTTCCCCTCAATCTCCAGCAATTCCTTTTCGGGGAGAATCCGCTTAAGCTCGTCCGAGTCCATATTGCCCTGCACTGCCTTCAGCTCCCCCAGCTGCTTCAAGCCATCGAGCACGTCTTTAGCCACGAAATCACCGGCGTGGATTATCAGGTCGACCTCAGCCAGGGTAGTTACTATCCTATCGTGGAGCTGGGCGAATGAACCAGCGTGAGTATCCGAGAGCACCCCTATCTTCATGCTATTGCCTCCAGGGCGGCGGCATAAGCCTGATAGGTTCTGGCGTCAAAGAGAACGAAGACCACTTCTTTGAGCGAGGTGGCCTGGTCGCTGAGAAAAGAGGCCGCTGTCTTGAGCGCTATGCTGGCGGCTTTAGCCAGCGGGTAGCCGTAGGCACCGGTGCTGATTGAAGGAAAGGAGACGCTGGTCAACTTTTGTTCGGCAGCCAGCTTAAGGCTCTCACGGTAGGCGCTCTCCAGGAGAGCCGCCTCATTACTATTGCCGCCGCGCCAGATAGGACCGACGGTATGGATGACATGCTTTGCCGGTAGCTTTCCGCCCGTGGTGATAACCGCCTGGCCGGTGGGTAAACGCCCCTGCTTAGCCACTATTTGCTTGCATTCTTTCAGGATAGCTGAGCCCCCCACTCGATGGATGGCGCCGTCAACACCACCACCGCCCATCAGCCTGGAGTTGGCGGCATTGACGATGGCATCGGTGGCTTGCTCGGTGATATCGCCCTGGATAACGGCTAGTCTGGCTTGACCGACCATCACCTCTCGCGCTGGGTTTTCCATAATCATCTCTGGCGCTTCAACTCTATAATTATAGATTGAATATGATGTGGGAGTCTAGTCTATTTGAGTTGCACAGAGAGGCGAGATTTGCTAAACTGGCTTCGTTGTGGTGGGCCGTTAGCTCAGTTGGTAGAGCACCTGACTTTTAATCAGGGTGTC
>CAZPLG010000119.1:0-1767 GCA_964587415.1 uncultured Dehalococcoidales bacterium
AGCTCAGCGGCAAGAAGAAGGATATGCGCATCATCTGCGTCGAGCCGGAGAGCTGTCCCACCGTGACCAAGGGGCTGTACGCCTTCGACTACGGCGACGCCGTCGGTCTGGGCCCTATCGTCAAGATGCATACCCTGGGGCATGGTTTTATTCCGCCCCCGATTCACGCCGGCGGGCTGCGCTACCACGGCATGGCGCCCATCATCTGTCACCTTCATCAGCTGGGCCAGGTTGAAGCCCAGGCGGTACCTCAGACCAAGGTCTTTGAGGCCGGCGTGCAATTTGCCCGCACCGAGGGTATTCTCAGCGCCCCCGAGGCCTGCCACGACATTAAGGTAGCTATCGACGAAGCCCTCAAGTGCAAGGAGGAAGGTAAATCAAAGACTATCCTGATTGCCCACAGCGGGCACGGGCACTTCGACCTGGCGGCTTATGAGAAATACCTATCGGGTGAACTGGTGGATTACGCCTATCCCGAGGAAGAAGTGAGGAAGGCACAGCTGGAACTGCCCGAGGTCAATATATAATAACTCGACTAAAAATTGGGGGCTGGGTTTAAAAAACCCAGCCCCTTTTTCTTTGTTCGGTTGCGCCGATAGGCTCACTGTCATATAATTCAACACGATGGCTGAAGAAGAGGCTAATGTCAAACAAGAAACAGGGCGGGTTCTAAACCACTTCGCTAGAAAAAGAGCCAACCTCATCCCTATCCTGCAGAAGGTCCAGAAAGAGCTTGGCTATCTTCCCCGGCAAGCCATGGCCGAGATTGCTCGCTTTCTCGATATCCCCGAGATTGATGTTTATGGCGTGGTCACCTTTTATAACCAGTTCCGGCTCAATCCCCCGGGAAAGCACTCGATAAGGGTCTGTCTGGGCACCGCCTGCCACATGAAGGGTGGTTATATCGCGCTGGATGCCTGGAAGCGGAGGCTGGATATTGACCAGGGGCAGACCACCCCCGACCGCGAGTTTGACCTGGATACCGTCGCCTGTGTCGGCTGCTGCGTTATGGCGCCGGTGACGGTGGTGGATGATAAGCCACAGGGCCAGGTGGAACCGACCAAGGTAGATGGAATCCTGCTCTCGTTTAAGCTGGAAAAAGAGAAACGGTGAAACTAAGCAGGCAGCCAGAGGCGGCGACTTTCGACGAGCTAAAGAGTCAGACGGAAAGACACTGGCAGGGGCTTCAGGAAGCTAAGGCTGTTGTCATGGTGGGGGCGGCTACCTGCGGGCGTGCCGCCGGCGCTCTGGGAGTGCTGCGGGCAATCAAGGACGAGATTAAAAAGCAAAAGCTCGACTGCCCCGTCTTCGAAGTCGGTTGCATGGGGCACTGCTACGCCGAGCCGATAGTCGTCATCAGCAAAAAAGGTTTCCCCCCTATCGTCTACCAGCAGGTCAACCCGGTTATCGCCCGCCGGCTGGTCAAGGAATTTATCCTGGGCGACGACCCCTGCCTGGAATTCGTCCTCGGCGCCCTGGGAGAAAACGAGCTTGTCCCCGATTTCGCCGATTTTCCCCGCGCTGGGTTCGAGCAAAAGCTAATCCTCAAGAACTGCGGCTTTATCGACCCCGAAGATATAGAGCACTACATCGCCAACGGCGGCTATGCGGCGCTTAATAAAGTGCTGCAAATTACGCCGGAAGAGGTTATCGCCGAGGTCAAGAGGTCGGGGCTGAGGGGGAGGGGTGGAGCCGGCTTTCCTGCCGGCGAGAAGTGGGAACTGTGCCGTAACGCCCCTGGTAAGCCCAAATACATAATCTGCAACG
>CAZPLG010000120.1:0-1741 GCA_964587415.1 uncultured Dehalococcoidales bacterium
CCCCCCACGGCGAAATTATGGGCATGTTCCTGGAAGAGACCATACCCAGCGGGCTGTCGGTGCCGGAGGTAATATCCCGCATCAGGGCTCAGGACGGGCTGGTATGCATCCCCCACCCCTTCGACACCTTCCGCCACTCGGCGCTGAAAAGCCAGGTCATCGAGGAAATCGCCGACCAGATAGATATTTTCGAGGTGCTCAACGCCCGCGGCATTCTGGGCCGGGATTCGGCCAGAGCCGAAGCCTTTGCCGCCAAGCATGGCCTCGTCCGCAGTGCTGGCAGCGACGCCCACACCCCGAGAGAAATCGGCAACGCCTACGTGGAGATGCCCGAGTTCGAGGGCAGAGACGACTTCCTCGAAGCCCTGAAAAAGGGTGAAATCTCAGGGCGTCGCACCAGTCCCTTCATCCACTTCGCCAGCCTCTGGGCAAGAATCAAGAGCAAACTCTCCGTTAAATAAGGGGTATTTTAATAACCAGTGGGGTGGTGTGGTCGTAACCCAGAAGGAATCCTAGAGGGAGAATCCCTTCTAAGGGTGGGCTGGGTGGGACCAAACAACGTACGCTAACAAGGTGGGGGGCGGGGCAAAAGAGAAGTATATAGAGGTTACACCTCTATAGGGTGGGATTTGGGTGGGAAGAAAAACCTGGGGGTGGGGTTTGAAAAATAACTATCGACTGGGTTGGTTTTCCACCGGCCGAGATAAAGCCGCCCGCGACCTGCTCACCGTGGCGCAACGGAGCATCGCCCTCGGCGAAATCGAGGCTGAGCTCGCTTTCGTCTTCTGCAACCGCCAGCGCGGCGAAGCTAAAGACAGCGACCTCTTCCTGGAACTGGTCGAGAGCTACGGGCTACCCCTCATTTCCTTCTCCTCAAAAGACTTCGAAACCACGCACCCCCGCCTCTCACCCCAATGGCGCATCAGCTACGACCGCGAGGTGATGAAGCGCCTGGAGGGCTCAAGTGCCGACCTCTGCGTCCTGGCCGGCTATATGCTCATCGTCGGCGCCGAAATGTGCCGTCGCTATGATATGATTAACCTCCACCCCGCCGCCCCCGGTGGCCCCAAGGGCACCTGGCAGGAGGTAATCTGGCAGTTGATGGAAAACAAAGCCGAAACGACGGGGGTGATGATGCACCTGGTAACGCCGGAGCTGGACGAAGGTCCTCCGGCAAGCTATTGCACTTTTTCAATCAGGGGCAAGCCTTTTGATAAATACTGGCGGGAAATCGAGGGGCAATCTATCGAGCAGATTAAAAAGGCTCAGGGCGAAAACAATAATCTCTTTAAAACCATCCGCCGACACGGCCTGGCCCGCGAGTTCCCCCTTATAATCGCCACCCTCAAGGCTTTCAGCCAGGGCAGGGTTAAGATAGAGGGGGACAAGGTGGTCGATGCTGACGGCAAGCCGATTAAGGGGTATAATCTGACCGAAGAGATTGATAAACTGGTAAAATAGAACGCAGCTTGAAACGGGGGGGGAGGCAACGGGCCCCCAGGTTAAGGAGTTTCCTCATTAGGGTGGGCTGGGTTAGGGCAACGATACTTACGCTAAACAAGGCGGTGAGGTGGGGCGGTAAAGAAAAACGATAAGGATGAGGTAAAAAAACCGATGGCGAAATTCATCTGCTTTGACCTCGAGGGCCCCCTATCCCCCCAGGATAACGCCTACGACCTGATGAAACTCTTCCCCAACGGCGATAAAATCTTCGAGGTCATCAGCCGCTACGACGACCTGC
>CAZPLG010000121.1:0-1618 GCA_964587415.1 uncultured Dehalococcoidales bacterium
AAACTAGAAAGGTTTAAGGTTATCCCCCCCAAGTGGGGGGAATTTTATTTATTAAGGGCTATGAAAAATTCAAAAAACAACCAAAAGATGGCGGGACCTTTAGATGGGGTCAGGGTGGTGGAAATAACCATGTTCCAGCAGGGGCCGGTGTGCGGCACGAAGCTGGGAGATTTGGGCGCCGACGTAATCAAAGTAGAGCCTCCGACCGGGGACCCGGGGCGGGGATTCATGAGGATTATCGGCACCATGGTTGGCTTGAAGGGGCGGAATTACTATTTCGAGCAGCATAATCGCAATAAGAAGAGTATCGTCCTGGACTTGAAAAACAAACGGGGCAAGGAGCTTTTCTTAAAGCTGATTGACGACGCCGATGTCTTTATGACCAACATGAGTATAGAAGCCCCCAAGAAGATGGGCATTGGGCCCGAGGTGCTGATGAAGCGGAATCCGCGACTGATTTACGCCCAGGCTTCCGGTTGGGGCAGGAAGGGCCCCGAT
The DNA here is from genome assembly GCA_964587415.1 of uncultured Dehalococcoidales bacterium. Classification (GTDB taxonomy): domain Bacteria; phylum Chloroflexota; class Dehalococcoidia; order Dehalococcoidales; family BS750m-G39; genus E44-bin88. The sequence continues at coordinate 499 of CAZPLG010000121.1, forward strand.
GCCAACGAGCTTTCCTTCGACTATACCGGCATCGGCCGGGCGGGGCTTATGATGTCCTCCGGTGAACGGGGCACTCCCCCCTCCCAGGTCTTGCCCGGCTTGGGGGATGAGTTGGGGGGTATGGTCTGCGCCTGGGCGATTTGCACCGCCCTCTATGCCCGGGAGAAGACGGGCAAGGGGCAATTGGTGGATACCTCGCTGATGGGCAGCCTGATTTGCATGGAGAGCCTGGTCTTATCGGCGCCGGCTATGCTGGGACAGGAGTTCCCTAGGGAGATAAGGACTGAGGCGGGTAACCCTATCTATAACCACTACAAGGCTAAAGACGACAAGTGGTTTATCCTGGCTCACCTCCAGCCGGACCGGTACTGGCCTAACGCCTGCCGAGCCCTGGGCATGCCCGAGCTGGAGAATGACCCCCGCTTCAACAACATAGAAGCCAGGGGGCAGAATGCCAAAGAACTTATCGCCATTATGGATGAGAAGTTTGCTACCAAGACCCGGGACGAGTGGTTCGAGATTTTCAAGCGCGAGGGGCTGATTTATAGCCCCGTCCAAACCCTCACCGAGGTCATTGATGACCCGCAGGCGGTGGCTAATAACTACGTTAGCTGGTTCGACCACCCCGTATTGGGCAGGACCAAGATGGTCGGTTTCCCCTGGGATTTCAGCCAGACCCCGGCCTCGATAAGGCGGGAAGCTCCTGAGCTGGGCCAGCATACTGAGGAGATTTTGCTGGAGATGGGTTATAATTGGGATGATATCACTCAGTTGAAAACTGATGGGGTAATACCTTAGAGTTAGATAGACTGAGAGAAAAGGGGTGACGTTATGCCAGAAAAGGTGGCTCTTAAAGGGCTGGCGGCGGCGGATAGATACTACCAGGATTACGGCTTTAGAGCCAGAGAGCTAAAAAAGCAGGGACAGAAAGTCATCGGCTACCTTTGCGCCTTCGTGCCCGCAGAGCTAATCACCGCCGCTGGCTTGGTACCCTTCCGCATAAAGGGGGATGTAAATGAGCCGATTACTAAGGCGGATACCGAGATGGAGACCATCGTCTGCCCCCTGGTTCGCAGTTGCTTCGATATGGCGCTCAAGGGCAACTACGAATTTCTGGACG
>CAZPLG010000122.1:0-1614 GCA_964587415.1 uncultured Dehalococcoidales bacterium
GGGGGCCCAAGTGGGACGACCCCCTGGCCAAGGTCCACCCCGAAGACGGGCTGCTAAAGCTGCGCGGGGAGCTGGGGCTTTTCGCCAACCTGCGCCCGGTCAAGGTCTCGCCGGTGCTGGTGGACTCGACTAATCTTAAGCCGGAGGTCATTCGGGGGGCGGACTTCATCTTCGTCAGGGAACTCACCGGTGGGCTTTATTTCGCCCAGCCCAAGAAGCGCTGGGAAACGCCGCAGGGCAGGATGGCCACCGATTCCATGACCTACTCCGAGCACGAGATTGAGCGCATCGTCCGCGTCGGCTTCGAGCTGGCCAGGCTGCGCCGTAAGAAACTGACCTCGGTGGATAAAGCCAATGTCCTAGAGTCCTCGCGATTATGGCGGCAGGTGGCGACAGAGGTGGCTAAAGACTATCCCGACGTGGAACTCGACCACATGCTGGTCGATGCCTGCTCCATGCGTTTGATTCAGAACCCGACCTATTTCGATATCCTGGTTACGGAAAATATGTTCGGCGACATACTCACCGATGAAGCCTCGATGCTGGCCGGCTCGATGGGTATGCTGCCCTCGGCCAGCCTGGCCGGTGTGCCCAAAGAAGGCACCCGGATTTTCGGCATGTACGAGCCGATTCACGGCAGCGCTCCTCGCCGCGCCGGACTGGACATGGCTAACCCCATCGCTATCATCCTCAGCGTGGCTATGATGCTGCGCCACTCCTTCGGGCTGGACAAAGAAGCCAGCGTCATCGAGAAGGCGGTGGACGATGTGCTCAGTGAGGGCTACCGCACCTATGATATAATGGCGGAAGGCAAGACCAAGGTGGGGACGAAGCGGATGGGGGACTTAATCGCCGGGAAGGTGAAGGGGTAAAAATTGACTAAGGTCGAATTATACGACACCACGCTGCGGGACGGCGCCCAGAGCGAGGGCATATCCTTCTCCGTGGTGGATAAGCTGAATATCGCCCGCAAGCTCGACGGGCTGGGCATCCACTTTATCGAGGGCGGCTGGCCCGGTTCCAACCCCAAGGACGCCGAGTTCTTCGAGAAGGCGCGCGGGCTCAAGCTGAAAAAGGCTAAGATTGCCGTCTTCGGCAGCACCCGCCGCCCCAACATGAAAGCGGAAAAAGACAAGAACCTGACCATGCTCGTCGAGGCGGGAGCGCAGGTGGCTACCATTGTGGGCAAGAGCTCGGAGCAGCAGGTCGTCCAGGTGCTAGAGACCAGCCCCGAGGAAAACCTGAAGATGGTCGCCGACTCCATAAAATACCTCAAAAGCCAGGGGCTGACCGTCTTCTTCGACGCCGAGCACTTCTTCGACGGCTTCAAGGCCAATAACGGCTACAGCCTGAAGGTGGTAGAGGTCGCCGCCGAAGCCGGCGCCGATAACGTGGTGCTCTGCGATACCAACGGCGGCAGCGTGCCCGCCGAGATAACGGCGGCGGTCTTTGCCGTCAGGAAGCAGACCAAGGTGCCGCTGGGCATCCACGCCCACAACGACAGCGAGTTGGCGGTAGCCAACAGCCTGGCCGCGGTCAGGGCCGGCGTCACCCAGGTACAGGGCACCATCAACGGCTACGGCGAGCGCTGCGGCAACGCCAACCTCTGCTCGA